>DATCVX010000072.1:0-9170 GCA_036566705.1 Arthrobacter sp.
CCCACCTGAACTGCCCGGTGGTGATCCCGGCGCTGTTGGGGGAGGCCATCCTCTCCGCGGTGAACTCCTCGATGGACACCTGGGACCAGAGCGCCGGGGCCACCATGATCGAGCGGCGCCTTATCGACTGGACGGCCGGGCGGCTGCAGCTGGGGGCTGCGGCCGACGGCGTGTTCACCTCCGGCGGCAGCCAGTCCAACCTGCAGGCCCTGCTGATCGCCCGCAACCACGCCGTTGCGGGCCTGCGCCAGGAACCGGCCAACACCGGACTCCGGCTGCCCGCCCTGCTGGAAAAGCTGCGCATTTTCACGTCCGCCGACAGCCACTTCAGCATCCAGAAATCCGCATCGATGCTCGGCATGGGTTTCGACGCCGTCATCTCCGTCCCGTGCGCCGCTGACCATAAGATGGACCCCGCCGCCCTCGCCGGGGCCATGGCGGAAGCGGACGACGCCGGGCTGGTGCCGATGGCGGTTGTGGCCACCGCCGGGACCACCGATTTCGGTGCCGTGGACCCGCTCGCGGAGCTCGCCGCACTTGCCCGCGCCTACGGCGCGTGGTTCCACATTGACGCCGCCTATGGCGGCGGGCTGATGGTATCGAACCGCTACCGCCACCTGCTGGACGGCACGCGGCTGGCCGATTCGGTCACCGTGGACTTCCACAAAACGTTCTTCCAGCCCGTCAGCTCCAGCGCCCTGCTGGTCCGGGACCGTGCCATGCTGCAGCACGTCACCTACTACGCGGACTACCTGAACCCGGAAAGCGCCGCCCTGGCCGAGATCCCCAACCAGGTGGACAAAAGCATCCAGACCACCCGGCGCTTCGATGCGCTCAAGCTGTGGCTGACCCTGCGCATCATGGGTGCGGACGCGATCGGCGCCCTGTTTGACGAGGCCATCGACCTTGCCACCCGGGTGGGCTCCGTGCTGGCGGCGGACGACGACTTCGAGCTCGCGGCAGACCCGCAGCTGAGCACGCTGGTCTTCCGGTACCGGCCGCTGGTTGGCGGTTCCCGGCTCTCCGAGGAGGAGGCAGATACCCTCAATCCGGCCATCCGCGCCGCAGTCTTCGCTTCCGGCCAGGCCGTAGTGGCCGGCACCAAGGTGGCCGGCCGGCACTACCTGAAATTCACCCTCCTCAACGCCGAGGCGACCTTGGGGGACATCCGCGAGATCATCGAACTGCTCCGCCGCACCGGCGCGCAGCTGCTGGCCGACACCGCCACCGACGCCGCCACCACGGGAGCGTCCGCATGAGCACGACGGACTTGGGCACTACTGCAGAACCGCGCATTTTCGACTTCGCCGGCATCGGCGTCGGACCCTTCAACCTGGGCCTCGCCGCCCTCAGCGAGCCGGTGGACGGCCTGGACGGCGTCTTCCTGGAACAGCGGGACTCGTTCGACTGGCATCCCGGCATGATGCTGGAGCCCGCCCATCTCCAGGTGCCGTTTATGGCGGACCTGGTGACGCTGGCCGATCCCACCTCGCCGTATTCGTTCCTGAACTTCCTCAAGCAGACCGGGCGCCTCTACCGCTTCTACATCCGGGAAAACTTCTATCCGCTGCGGGCGGAGTACAACCAGTACTGCCAGTGGGTCGCCGGCCAGCTGCGGTCCGTCCGTTTTAGCACGGCTGTGCTGGATGTAACGTACGACGCCGGCGTGTACCGGCTTTCGGTGGAAGGTCCGGTTGGTCCGGAGGTTCTGCTCGCGCGTCGCCTGGTGCTGGGCACCGGCACCTCGCCCTATGTGCCGGCGTCCTGTGACGGAATAGTCGACGCGGCGGCCAACGGCGGCGGGGGACTCGTCCTCCACAACGCTGACTACCTGTCGAGGAAGGGTGAGCTGCAGGCCAGGCGCAGCATCACCATCGTGGGCAGCGGCCAGAGCGCCGCGGAAATCTACTACGAGCTCCTGCAGGAGATCGACGTCCACGGCTACCAGCTGAACTGGGTCACCCGCTCGGGGCGTTTCTTCCCGCTGGAATACACAAAGCTCACGCTGGAGATGACCTCGCCCGAGTACGTGGACTACTTCCACGGGCTGCCGGAGGACCAGCGCGACGGCCTGATCAAGAACCAGAAGAACCTGTACAAGGGCATCAACTCCGAGCTCATCGACGCCATCTACGACCTCCTGTACACCAAGAGCCTTTCCGGCATGGTGGACACCCGGCTCCTCACGCACTCCTCGCTTACCGGCGCCGCGTGGGATCCGGCCGCCGGGTCCCATACCCTGCAGCTCAGGCACGAGGAACAGGGCACCGACTACGCGCTGGACAGCGAGGCCGTGGTCCTGGCCACCGGCTACACCTACCGGGAACCGGGCTTCCTGGCCGGCATCCAGGACCGGATCGCCCGCGACTCCGCCGGCCGGTTCGCCGTGGCACGCAACTACAGCACCGGCGTCGAACCCGGCGAAATCTTTGTCCAGAACGCCGAACTGCACACGCACGGCTTTGTCACCCCTGACCTGGGCATGGCTGCCTACCGCAACTCGTGCATCCTGCGTGAGATCACCGGCCGCGAGGTGTATCCCGTGGAGCGCAGCATCGCGTTCCAGCAGTTCGGCGCGCCGGAACCTGTTCCGGCAGGAGCAGGCCCGGGCCGCGAAGGACAGGCAGAAAAAGTGGAGGTGTCCGCATGAGCTTCACGTTCCGCTGTGTTGACGCCGTTACCGACTCACCCCTCCTCCACAGCTGGGTCACCCAGCCGTACGCGTCGTTCTGGGGGATGCTGTCCGCCACAGTCGACGGGGTTGTGGAGGAGTACACCAAAATCCAGTCCAGCGGGCACCACCATGCCCTGCTGGGGCTCGACGGCGGCGTCCCCGCTTTCCTGATGGAGGAGTACCGTCCGTCCGCCTCACCGCTGGCCGCAGCCTATGCCGTGCAGGACGGCGACATCGGCATGCACCTGCTGGTGGCGCCGCCGTCGGGAGGTCCCACGCCGGGATACACCGCCGCGGTGATGGACGCCGTCCTGGACCGGCTGTTTGCGAAGCCGGGCGTGGAACGCGTTGTGGTGGAGCCGGACGCCCGGAACACCAAGATCCATGTGCTCAACGAGCGGCTCGGCTTCCAGCCGGCAGGAGTGGTAACGCTGTCGGACAAGGAAGCGCTGCTCAGCTTCTGCACCCGCCAGGACTACTTCGCCGCCCGCGCAGCGCTCCGCAAACCCAAAGACCTTTCCCACGAACTTTCCGCCCCGATCCACCAGGGAGCCACACTGTGACCACTATCGAAGCTGTGACCACCATCGAGCTGGACCCAACCGCCGCCGCCATGACGGGAACCACCGCGGACACCGTCCCGCACCTCGCGCCGGAGCGCTGGGCCAATGCCAACCGCCACCTGGTCCGCAAGGCACTTGCCGAATTCCTGCACGAACGCATCCTGGCGCCGCAGCGACTGGGCTCCGGCGCGGGCGCCGCAGACCCGGCTGAGCCCGCGGTGTATGTGGTCCGCAGCGACGACGGCTCCACCGTGTACTCGTTCACCGCCCGCATCCTGGAGCTGGAGCACTGGTCGGTGGACGCCGCGTCCATCCGCTGCACCCGGAACGGCGGGGAGGCCGCCCCCGACGCGCTGCATTTCATTACCGAGTTCAAGGACACCCTGGGGATCCGCGAGGAGATGCTCCCGGTCTACCTGGAGGAGATCAGCAGCACCCTGGCCGGCCACTCCTATAAGCAGTGGCTTGGGCAGCCCCCGGCCCGGGAGCTTGTTGCCGGCGTGACCGGCGGAACGGACCCGGCGGCGGATTTCCAGGCCATCGAGCGCAGCATGACCGAAGGCCATCCGTGCTTTGTGGCCAACAACGGCCGGCTGGGCTTCGGCATCAGTGACTACCGGGCGTTTGCCCCGGAAACCGGGGCTCCCGTCCGGCTGGAATGGATAGGGGTGCACCGCAGCAAGGCTGTTTTCACTTCCAGCGCCGGGCTGGACTACCGGGCCCACCTCGAGGCCGAACTGGGTGCCGGGGTCCTGCAGTCGTTTGATGCAGAGTTCGCCGCCCAAGGCGTTGACCCGGCCGAGTATTTCCTGATGCCCGTGCATCCCTGGCAGTGGGAAAACAAACTCACCGTCACGTTCGCGGCCGAAATTGCCCAGCGGCACATCATCCACCTGGGGACGGGGCCGGACAGCTACCAGGCCCAGCAGTCCATCCGCACGTTCTTCAACACGTCCGCCCCGGCAAAGAGCTACGTCAAGACGGCGATGTCCGTCCTGAACATGGGCTTCATGCGGGGACTCTCGCCGCAGTACATGAAAGCAACCCCCGCCATCAACGACTGGCTCCAGGACCTGATCCGTTCGGACGAAGCCCTGCAGAAGCGCGGCCTGGCAATGATCAGCGAGATCGCGGCCATCGGCTATCACAACGGCTACTATGAGGCCGCGTCCGCCAAGGGCTCGGCGTACCGGAAGATGCTGTCGGCGCTGTGGCGGGAGAGTCCGCTTCCGCTGCTGGAGGACGGCCAGCAGCTGGCCACGATGGCGTCACTGCTGCACGTCGATGCGGCCGGCAAGCCGATGGTGTCCGCCCTGATTGAGCGCTCCGGACTGGAACCGGCCGACTGGCTGCGCCGCTACTTCGAGGCCTACCTTGTTCCGCTGGTCCACTGCCTCTACCGGTACGAACTCGCGTTTATGCCGCACGGCGAGAACGTGATCCTGGTGCTGGAGAACGGCGTGCCCGTCCGGGCAGTCATGAAGGACATCGCCGAGGAAATCGTGGTGATGGGGGACCGGCTGGACCTCCCCGAAGAGGTGTCACGCATCCGCGCGGACATTCCCGACGGCGAAAAGGTCCTGGCCATCTTCACGGACGTTTTCGACTGCATCTTCCGCTTCCTCAGCGGGCTGCTGGTGGAGGACGGGAAGCTTAGCGAGGATCAGTTCTGGGGGACCGCCGCCCGGGCCATCCGGGACTACCAGGCCGAGCACCCGGAGCTGGCGGACCAGTTCGCCCGCCACGACCTGTTCGCCGCCGACTTCGAACTGTCATGCCTGAACCGGCTGCAGCTGCGGAACAACCAGCAGATGCTTGACCTGACCGACCCGTCCGGCGGGCTGCAGATGGCAGGCCGGCTGAAGAACCCGCTGGCAAGGTTCGCGCAATAAGCTGGGGGCATGACGCCTCGGGACGCTAAGACCACAGCCCTCATCACCGGTGCCAGCGCCGGGCTGGGCGCGGAGTTCGCCCGGCAGCTGGCGGCCCAGGGACACAACCTGGTGCTGGTGGCCCGGGACCGGTCCCGGCTCGAAAAGACGGCGGCGGACCTGGAACGGCGGTACGGGATCACGGCTGAGGTGCTGCCCGCGGACCTGACGGACGACGACGGGGTGGCCGCCGTCGTCGGACGCCTTAGCGCCGCGGAAAACCCGGTGGGTGTCCTGGTCAACAACGCGGGCATCGGGCTGCTCCATAACTTCGAGCAGAACCACATCGACGAGGAGAAACGGCACCTCAAGCTGCACGGCGAGACCGCGATGGAACTGACCCACGCGGCGCTGCAGGGCATGCTGGAACGCGGCTCGGGCCGGATCATCAACGTGGCCAGCGTGGCGGCTTTCCTGCCGCGCGGAACGTACTCGGCCGCGAAGGCGTGGCTGCTCAGCTTCAGCCGCTGGGCCAACCTGGCCTACTCGGCGCGGGGCGTGAAAGTTACGGCGGTGTGCCCCGGCTTCACCCACACCGAGTTCCACGACCGCATGGGCATGGACAAGTCGGTTGCCCCCGCCTGGACCTGGCTGACTGCCGAGCGGGTCGTGCGTGAAGGCCTGGCCGACAACCTCCGCGGCAAGGCCGTGTCCATCCCCTCGAAGCGCTACAAGGCCCTGGCGGCTGCGGTCCGCGTGCTGCCGGACAGGCTAGTCACCGGACCGGCGCGCAAGGCGAAGTAGCGGGCTCGATCCCGGCCGGGCCCTTACCGTCACGACGACGACGATTCCCACTAGCGCGCCCACGAACGTTTCCACTCCGCGTTCGAGGATGAGCACTGAGGGGTCGATCGGTGCCGCCAGTTGCGTCATCAGAAGGATCACGGGCGTGAACGAGACCATGGCAAGGCCGTAGTGCCGGGCCATAAAAAGCTCGGTGGTGAACTGGAAAACGATGACCAGGATGGCCAGGACCGCCACCTGCTGGGCTGCGAACAGCGGCGCCAGCGACCACGGCGCCTGGACAAGGACGACGGCGGTGACAGCCAGTCCGAGGAATGTCCCCACAATGCGGTGGATCCCACGCCGGACCCGGCTGGGGAGGTCGGCCCCGGCCAGCGGAACAGCGGCGGCCGCCATGGCCCAGTGCGGATGTCCGCTGCCGCTGATTACCCCTATGGCTCCGGCCAGGCCGACAGCCAGCGTGTACCTGGCCGCGTGCACGGCGGCAGCCCGCCCTGCCGCACCGCGGAGGGAGACGACGTCGCGTGCGGCACCCGGCTGCCAGGCCCGGCCGCGGACCCAGCCGCCGAAGCCCACCACCATGGAGAAGGCCGCCGCTCCGGCGGCGATCAGCAAGGCAACATACCAGGGGGCGGCCATGGGCACTGAGGCGCAGGCGCCCAGGGCCAGGATGCCGAAGAATGGGCCGTTTGGTTTGAGCTTTACACGGTCCGAATACACGGAGCCGACTCCGGCCAGCACCGCCTCCACGGCCACCAGCCACCACGACTGGAGATCGTTGACGGAGAGGAAGACCCCCACGGCCACCCCGCTGAGGAGCACCAGCGCAGCCTGGGACTGGTGCCGGAGCCGCAGCTGGTGGGGTTCAGAGCGTCCGTACATTCCTGTCAGCGCACCGAACACCGCGTAGATGATCAGGTCCGTGCGCCCCAGGATCAGCAGGAGGAGCGAGGGCACAGCGACACTCAGGGCAACGCGCAGCGCCGCCAGGTGGTCATTGTTCGCGGGTTCCAGCCGGTGGAGGGCGCGGACCTGCCGCAGCACTGGCTTCACGCGCTGACACCCCTCATGTGGTTGGCTGCCCCGGGCGGGGCCTTTCAAAAATTATCTCCCGGCGCACGGCTAAGGCCCGCCCGGCGTGCTTCCCCCAAGGAAGAACGCGGGACGGGCCTTTGAGCGGGCCAGACAAAACAGCGGCTACAAGACGGCCCTGACAGGCCGGTTTGTTTGTTGCGGTGCTTAGACTCCGGCCGGAACCTTAGTGGCCGAGGCGTCGGTGATGTCCTGGGTTTCGAACGGCATATCGTCCAGGTTGATCAGTGGGTTCTCGTCCTGGGTGGCAACCAGTTCGCGTGCCTCTGCCTGGGTGTCCACGCTGGGCATGGAGCCGGGCAGCGGGCGCTGGGCTGATTCCTTGAGGAAGTAGATCGCCACTGCCCCGATCACCGAGGTGCCCATCAGGTAATAGGCCGGCATCATGTCGTCGCCGGTTGCGCCGATGAGGGCCGCGACGATGAACGGCGTGGTGCCGCCGAAGATGGCCACCGAGAAGTTGTAGGCGATGCCCATCGCGCCGTAACGGCTCGCGGTGGGGAACTGCGCCGGGAGGGCGGAGGCGAGGTTCGCTATATAGAAAGTCACCGGGAACGCAATCATTGCCAGGCCTGCCAGCGTGGACCAGACCTCACCGATACCGATCAGCAGGAAGGCCGGGATCGAGAACACTATGGTGCTCACGGCGCCGATCCACAGCACGGGGCGGCGGCCGATCCTGTCGGAGAGCTTGCCGGTCAGCGGAATGCAGACGGCCATGATCACCAGGACAGGGATGGTCAGCAGCGTGCCATGGACAGGGTCGTAGCCCTTGGACTCGGTGAGGTACGTCGGCATGTAGGACGTCAGCGCGTAACCCACGGTGTTGGCCGCGGCGGCGAGGATCATGGCGAGCACAATCTGGCGCCAGTAAGCCTTCACGATGCCCAGCGGGCCCTTGGAGACGTCCGCATCGGCTGCGGCAGCATCCTTGCCCAGGGCTTCCTGGGCGTCCAGGGTTGCCTGGAACTGGGGGGATTCCTCGATCTTGTTCCGGAAGTACACGGCGATCAGGCCCAGCGGTCCGGCGATGAGGAACGGCAGCCTCCAACCCCATTCCTCCATGGCGGACTGGCCAAGCGTCAGCTGCAGTACGGATACCAGCGCGGCACCCATGGCGAAGCCGATGTAGCTGCCCATGTCCAGGAAGCTGGCAAAGAAACCACGGCGCTTGTCCGGCGCGTATTCGCTGACGAACGTGGTGGCGCCGGCGTATTCACCGCCGGTGGAGAACCCCTGCACAAGCTTCAGCAGCACCAGGAGGGCCGCGGCCCAGATGCCAATCTGCGCGTAGCCGGGAAGCAGTCCGACGGCGAAAGTGCTGGCCGCCATGATCATCAGTGTTGCGGCAAGTACCTTCTGGCGGCCGATCTTATCGCCGAGCCAGCCGAAGACGACACCGCCGAGGGGGCGGGCGATGAAGGTGGCCGCGAAGGTGCCCAGCAGGAACAGCGTCTGGACCGACTTGTCTGCCTCGGGCAGGAAAACGGGTCCCATGGTGGTGATCAGGTAGCCGAACACGCCGACGTCGTACCATTCCATGGTGTTACCCACGATGGTTCCGCCGAGTGCTTTTTTCAGCATGGGCTGGTTGACTACATTCACGTCGGACTCTTTGAGCCGGCGACGTGCAAGAATCTTGGGTTTCCGCACACTGGGTGGTGCGGTTGGTGGCATTACATTGTTGGTTCCGCCGGCGCTGTTAACGCCTGCTGAAGAGTCGGTCGTGCTTCGGTCTGTGGGCATTTGGGCAACTCCTATGGAGGTCATTTGCTTGCGACTTGTAGCTGCCCCGCTCCGGGCAGGCCTTCAATTTTACGCGAATTCCGTGGCAATTCAGAGTTCGATGCCGTAGGATCATCCGTTTGAGGGCGTTTTCGGCCATTGTCATCTGATTTCTTTTCGCCGGTTTGGCCGCGCCATCACTGGGAATAGGGCGGGGCGAGGCCACCGTTACCCAATCTTTTTCTTCCGAACCGCTTTTGCTCGGCTTTCGGCGCCCTGTTCGGTGCCAAAGGTGACGGCCGCCACGGACCTTTGGGGCACTCGGGGACACTCTCCGCCGGCCCAAATCGGGGGTTCCCAAGCTGGGCGCAAGCTGCCTATTGTTGAGCCATGGGAACACTGATTTTTGAGTAGGCGGACACCTGCGGCCCCGGCCATCGG
>DATCVX010000073.1:0-1647 GCA_036566705.1 Arthrobacter sp.
AAGTCGCCGGCCTCCACCTCAACCCAGTCGTTGTTGAGCAGGTACATGGCCTTGCCCTCCAGGACGTACAGGCCGTGCTCCATGACGTGGGTCTCCGGGAACGGGATGACGCCGCCCGGCTGGAACGTCACGATGTTCACCTGCATGTCGTGGGCCAGGTCGGACGAATCCGTGAAGCGGGTGGTCTTCCAGGCGCCGTTGGTATCCGGCATCGCGGTGGGTTCCACCTCGGCATCGCTGGTGACGAAGGACTTGGCCTCGTAGCCCTCGAGCCGCTCATAGGCCTTGCGGATCCATTGGAACGAGACGATGTCGTCCGAGACGTTCTCCAGGCCCCACGTGGAACCGGCCGCAAGGTAGGCGTAGCCGCCTTCCTCCAGCTGGTGGAGTTCGCCGTCGAGGGTCAGGTTGACTTTGCCCTTGGTGACGAAGATGACGCCTTCAACGCCTGCTTCGAACTCGGCCTTGGGGGCGCCGCCGCCGGGGCCGATCTCCACGATCAGCTGCGAGAACGTGGTGGCAAACCCGGAGATCGGGCGGGCCAGGATCCACGAGCGGGTGTTGGAGAAACCCGGCAGGGTGCTGGTCACGATGTCGGTCATGACGCCCTTGGGGATGACCGTGTAGGCCTCCGTGACGATGGCCCGTTCCGTGGTGAGGTGGGTCTGCGGCGGGAGTCCGCCCTGGGGGTAGTAGTACTTGCCCATCATTGGATCCTTACTTCGAAGTGGAGTGTGCCAGCCGCGGGTGCGACAGTGCGGTCAGCCGGGAAAGCTCGACGCCGGCCAGAGCCTGGACCTCTTCGGTCCCCACCGCGCCGCACTGGACGCCGCGCAGGACGAAGGCGGCCAGGGCGCGGGCGGTGGCGGGTTCGTCCATGACCCCGCCTTCCGTGCGTTCGACGTAGTTGCGCAGTCGCGCCGCGGCGGCCGGGAGCCCCTCGCGGTAGAACGCGTACGTGGCGGCGAAACGGCTGGGCAGCTGGGCGGCGTGCAGGTCCCAGCCCTGGTAGTAGCCCCGCTCCAGCGAGCGGCGGACCAGCCGGCCGTGCAGCTTCCAGGCATCTTCGACGGCGTCGCCCACCGGGATGATGTTGGTGGAACCGTCGGCGAGCCGGATGCCCGTGCCGGCGACGGCCAGCTGCATGACTTCCTTGGCAAAGTCCGCCACCGGGTGCTCCATGGACTGGTACTCGGCCGAGATCTGCAGTGATGCGGAGTAGTCGTACGTGCCGTAGTGCAGTCCGCTGATCCTGCCGGGGACCGCGTGCGGCAGCTGCGCCACGGGGGAGGTCCCCTCCGGGCCGAGGATCAGCTGCGGTGTTTCCACCTGCACCTCGAACCGCAGCCGGCCGGCGGGCAGCCCGTGGACTTCCTCCAGCCGCGACACGGCGTAGTCCATCGCCTGGACCTGCGCCACGGTGGTGACCTTGGGCAGGGTCAGGATCAGCCCGACCGGCAGCTCGCCAGCGGACGCGAGCCCGGAGACGAAGAGGTCCAGGGTGCGCAGGCCGCGGGCCCTGGTGGGGGCCTCGAAGCATTTGAACCGGATCCCGATGAACGGCGGCGCGGAGCCGGCCGCGACGGCTGTGGCCACAGCGGCTGCCGCGGCCACCGCGGCGGCGTCCTCTGCTTCGTCGCCGCGGTC
>DATCVX010000074.1:0-5512 GCA_036566705.1 Arthrobacter sp.
GCATGAGCAAGCAGGCCAAAGAAGCCCGCGCCGTCGAACTCCTGGCAATGGTGGGGATTCCCAGCCCGAAGGACAGGCTCAAAGCTTTCCCGCATGAGTTCTCCGGCGGGATGCGCCAGCGCGTCATGATCGCCATCGCCATCGCCAACAACCCGCGGGTGCTGATCGCGGATGAGCCGACGACGGCACTGGATGTCACCATCCAGGCCCAGGTGCTGGAGGTGCTTCACACGGCACAGGAGGAGACCGCCGCCGCCGTCGTGATGATCACCCACGATCTCGGCGTGGTCGCGGGCATAGCCGACGACATCATGGTGATGTACGCCGGCAGGCCGGTGGAGACCGGACAGGTGGATGACATCTACTACGACCCGAGGATGCCCTACACCATGGGCCTGCTTGGGGCGGTGCCGCGCGTGGATGTGGCTGAGAAGACCTCGCTGGTGCCCATCGACGGTATCCCGCCCAACCTCATCTACACACCCACGGGCTGCTCGTTCGCGCCGCGGTGCCCGCTGGTCACGGATGCCTGCAGGGACGGTGAGCCGGAACTGCTTCCCGCCGGCGGCCAGCCGGGACACAAGGCTGCCTGTATCAAGTCCGATGCGCTGGGCTCGGACGCTGACGTCCTGGAAATCTTCTCCGCACCCCCGGTGCCCGTGTCCCGTTTCGACGCCATCCCCCGCCGGGAGCGGGCAGCAGTGTTGGAACTCAAAGACGTGCGCAAGCACTTCCCCCTGACCAAGGGCGCACTGCTGAAGCGGCGCATCGGCACCGTCAAGGCCGTGGACGGCCTGAGCTTCGACATCCGCGAGGGCGAATGTTTTTCCATCGTGGGGGAGTCCGGCTCCGGGAAAACCACCACACTCCTGGAAATCATGGAATTCCACAAGGACCAGGACGGCGAGGTGGTCATCGGCGGCCTGAGCAACAAGGAAGCCACCACCGGCAAGGCCAGGAGCGCCATGCGCCGGGAGCTGCAGATGGTGTTCCAGGACCCCACCGGGGCACTGGACCCCAGGTTCACGGTGTACGAGGTCCTGGCCGAACCGCTGCAGAATGCCGGCCTGGATAAACAGGCCATCAGGAAGCGGATCATGGAACTGATGAAGCTGGTGGGCCTGCAGCCAGACCACGTCAACCGGTTCCCCAACCAGTTCTCCGGCGGCCAGCGGCAACGCGTGGGCATTGCGCGTGCCCTTGCCGTGAATCCGAAGCTTGTGGTCCTCGACGAGCCGGTGTCCGCCCTGGACGTTTCCGTCCAGGCCGGCATCATCAACCTGCTGGACCAGCTGCGCGCCGAGCTGGGCCTCAGCTACCTGATGGTTGCCCATGACCTCTCGGTGGTCCGGCACATTTCCAACCGGGTGGCCGTGATGTACCTGGGCAAGATCGTGGAGATCGGTGAGGTGGACCGGGTCTTTGACAACCCCCGCCATCCGTACACGCGGGCGCTGCTGTCGGCCATTCCGGTGCCCGATCCACAGGTGGAGCGCACCAGGGAGCGCATCATCCTCAAGGGCGACCTGCCCTCGCCCCTTGATGCTCCCAAGGGCTGCAATTTTGCCACCCGCTGCCCCGTCTTCGCGGCGCTTCCAGCGGCGAAGCAGGAGAAGTGCCTCACCCTCGAACCGCCGCTGGAATCCGTTCCGGCGTCGGCCGCGGCACAGGCCCTGGAAGCTGGCCGGGTTGCCCCGGCAGACCAGCAGTTCGCGTGTTTCTTCCCGGACGGGGAGCTGGACGAGGACATGCTGGTGGTCCACGGAACGGCGGAACCCCATGCACCCTAGATCTTTCCGACCCATCACAAGCACCACCACTCGCACGAATGAAGGGAACACCATGAAGAATCTGACCAAGATCGGCGGAGCGGCGGCCATTGCGGCTGCTTTGACGCTGACTGCCTGCGGCGGTGGAGGCACGTCCACCGGACCCGAAACGGCAAAGGGGCAGGAGGCAGGCAGCGACCTCTCCAAGCTCATCAGCATCAACGAGAAGCCGGTCGCGGATCTTGAGAAGGGCGGCAAGGTCACCCTGCCGCTGGGCAGCATCGGGCCGGACTTCAACGGTTTCTCCAACAACGGCAACAGCTCAGACAACTCCGCCCTGCAGATCCCGATCAACCCGGTGGCCGTGAACAGCGGCGGCATGGGCGGCTGCTGGAAGGTGGACTTCGTCGGCAAGGCCACGCCGAATAAGGACTTCTGCGAGTCCGTGGAGAGCAAGGTGGTGGACGGCAAGCAGACCGTCACCATCAAGGTCAATGACAAAGCCACGTACAACGACGGCACACCCATCGACATCAAGGCCTTCCAGAACACCTGGAACATCCTCAAGAGCCCTGATGCCGGCTATGACATCGTCAGCTCGGGCGCCTACGAATTCGTTGAGTCCGTCGAAGCAGGCAGCAGCGACAAGGAAATCATCGTCAAGACCAGCCAGCCGGTCTACCCGGTGGATTCGCTCTTCTTCGGCCTGATCCACCCGGCTGTCAACACCCCGGCAATCTTCAACGAAGGCTTCGTGGGCAACATGCATCCGGAATGGATGGCCGGCCCCTTCAAGCTGGACCAGTACGACGCCGCAGCCAAGACCGTGACCCTCGTTCCCAACGAGAAGTGGTGGGGCACCAAGCCGGTCCTGGACAGCGTGGTCTTCCGCCAGCTGGAAACCAGCGCCCAGATAGCAGCCTTCAAGAACGGTGAAATTGACGGCATGTCCGCCAACACCATCTCCCTCTACAAGCAGCTCGAGGGCACCAAGGACTCCGAAGTCCGCCGCGGCCAGCGCCTCTTCGCCGGCGGCATGAACATCAACGCCCAGAAGATCACGGATGTGGCGGTCCGCAAGGCCATCTTCGCCGCTGTGGACCGCGAGGCCCTCCGCAAGGTCCGCTTCAACGGCCTGAACTGGGAAGAGCCCAGCTCCGGCTCCATGATGGTCCTGCCGTTCTCCGAGTACTACCAGGACAACTACCCGGTGAAGGAAACCGGCCCGGACGCGGCCAAGAAGGTCCTGACCGACGCCGGCTACGCCCCGAACGCTGCCGGAATCATGGAGAAGGGCGGCGTTCCCGCTGCCTTCAAGATCAGCAACTTCGGTGACGATCCCACCACCCTGGCCTTCACGCAGACCCTGCAGAAGCAGCTCCAGGCCGGCGGCATGGATGTTGGCATCGACCAGCGTGCCTCCGCCGACTTCGGCAAGGTCATCGGCGGCCGCGACTTCGACATGAGCGTCTCCGGCTACACCGTTGGTCCGGACGCCACCGACGCCGTCAAGCAGTACTACGACTCCAAGGTCAACGAGAACGGCCTGGGCGACGCCGAGCTGGACAAGAAGATCGCCGACCTCGCCTCCATCGAGGACAACGCCGAGCGCAACAAGGCAGCAATGGAAGTTGAGAAGGAGCACATGGCGAAGTACTTCTCCATGGGTGTCGTCATGAACGGCCCGCAGATCTCCTTCGTCCGCACGGGCCTGGCCAACTACGGCCCGTCCCTGTTCCAGAGCCTCTCGCAGGTTCCGGACTGGACCACACTGGGCTGGGTCAAGAAGTAGCCCCTCCCCTGTAACGCTCTCTCATTTGTTGCAGGTTTTTCGCCAACGCTCTCTCACTTTCGGTCGGTCATCGGCCTTAAGTGAGAGAGCGTTTGGTCTTAACCCGCAGGAAGTGAGAGAGGGTGCGCGGGGGTAGCCTAGCCCTTATGACCGGAACTGTTGCTGAACGCACCATCCGCACCGCCGTCGTCGGCTATGGACTGTCGGGGAGCGTCTTTCACACGCCATTTATCGCGGCGGACAACCGCTACTCGCTGGACGTCATCGCAACATCCGACGCCGGCCGGCAGACCGCCGCCGTCGAGCGGTATCCAGGCGTCAAAATAGTGACCGACGGCGACGCCGTCCTTGCGCTGGCCGGGGACCTGGACCTCGTGGTGCTGGGCACGCCTCCCGCGACGCACTATCCGCTGGCCAAAGCCGCCCTCGAGGCGGGGCTGGACGTTGTGGTGGACAAGCCCTTTGCGGTGCGGTCCGCCGAAGGCCAGGAGCTGATCACCCTTGCGGAGCGGCTGGGACGGGTGCTGACCGTGTTCCAGAACCGGCGCTGGGACGGCGATTTCCTGACTGTCCGGAAGCTGCTGGCAAGTGAAGCGCTGGGAAGCGTGACCCGCTTCGAGTCCAGCTTTGAACGCTGGTCCCCCGATATTTCAAAGGCGTGGAAGGCCCAGGCCACCGCAGCGGACGGCGGCGGCGTGCTGTTCGACCTGGGCACGCACCTCATCGACCAGGCGCTTTTGCTGTTCGGTCCGGCCACCGTGACCCACGCGGAACTGCAGGCGCGGCGTCCGCACGAGAAGGTGGACGATGACGTTTTCCTGGTCCTCAACCACGAATCGGGGGTGACCAGCCACCTGAGCATGAACATGGTCTGCGCCCAGCAGGGTCCGCGCTTCCGCATCCTCGGATCCACGGGCGCGTTCACGAAGCACGGGATCGACCCGCAGGAGCCCTATGTCGTAGCCGGCGGCAGCCCGCTGGACGCGGAGTTCGGCGTCGAGGCGCCGGAGTGGGCAGGCGTCCTGGGCCGGGACGGCCACCTCGATCCGCTGCCCACCGAACGCGGTGCCTACCCGGAGTTTTACCGGATCCTCGCGGACAAGATCCTCGACGGCGGCGCCACCTCGCCCGTCCCCGTTCCGGTAGACGCGGCAGGCCCGGTAGAAGTCCTCAAACTAATAGAAAAGGCACGCGAACTGGCTTCCGCAGGGGCTTAAACACAAACGCTGGACGACAGACATCCGGCAGCGTGCTCCCCACCAGCACCCTAACCTCGCAAGCTCGGCCAGGGAACCCTGCTGGCGTGGGCCCAAGCTCAACCAGGGGAGCAGCACGCCGAGGATGTGTGTCGTCCAGCGCAGCGGGACGAATTAGGGCCTATGCAGAAACCAGTTCGTGCCAGTCCGCTACGAGCGGCAGGTTGTGTGCTTCGGACACGGAATGGTGGGCCACGTGGCCTGCGGCGATGTTGAGGCCGGCCGCGAGGGCGGGGTCACGGTCGAAGGCTGCCTTCACGCCAAGGTTGGCCAGGGCCACGCCATAGCGCAGGGTCACGTTGGTCAGCGCGTACGTGGAGGTGTTAGGGACGGCGCCGGGCATGTTGGCCACGCAGTAGAAGATCGTGTTGTGGACCTTGTACGTCGGTTCCTGGTGCGTGGTGGGGTGCGTGTCCTCGAAGCAGCCGCCCTGGTCCACGGCGATGTCCACCAGCACGGAGCCGGGCTTCATCCGGGACACGAGCTCGTTGGTGACGAGCTTCGGGGCCTTGGCGCCGGGGATCAGGACCGAACCGATGACGAGGTCGGCGTCGACCACGGACTTCTCGATCTCGTACTTGTTGGACGCGACCGTCTTCAGGCGGCCCTGGTACTGGGCGTCAAGTTCGCGGAGGCGGTTGATGTTGATGTCCAGGATGGTGACGTCGGCGCCCAGGCCCAGGGCCATGGCGGCG
>DATCVX010000075.1:0-1710 GCA_036566705.1 Arthrobacter sp.
CCCCCGCCGCAAGGGAAGCCGCGACGGCCAGGCCTTTCTGCTCCGGGTCGACGAGCGGGTACACGAGCCAGTGCGTCACATAGATATACAGGGAGGCGCTGGCCAGCAGGGCTGTGAGCCGGTGCAGCCCCCGGGGAACCCTGATGGTGGGCGCCCACAGCAGGATGAGGAATCCCGCCAGGATGGTTGCGCAGCGGTACTGGTCCTCGAACGACGCTGGGATGGTCAACAGTGCAAGGGCGGTCACGAAGGCCCGCTGCATCATTGTCCGCGACGCGGCGGCCGCCCAGCCGAGCCCGAACAGCCACACAACCGGTCCCTGGCCCGGGTAGCGGCTGTCGATCAGGTTGAAGAGAAATGGCAGGTCAGCGGCGATGATTGCCAGGGGGAAGGCCCACGGCCACCTGCGCTGGGCTCGGTCGACGGCGGGGACCGCCAGCAGCGCGGCGAGCCCGAGCAGGATGTGGACGAGGATCTCGATAAACCAGAACCGGGAGTAGTCGGTCCATCCCTCCGGTCCCAGCAGGGTATTGAGCAGGAAGACGTTGGCCCAGGTGTAGGTGTCCGTCACCGCGAAGGCCAGGCCGATGACGGCAACGCTGGGCACAACGATCCGGCCAATGCTCCGCAGCTGCCGCCGGAAGCGGGTGCGGCGGGTGCCGCTGAGCTGGAACCGGGCAAAGTTGTAGCCGGCGACGGCGATCAGTACGTGGGCGGTGCCTTCCCAGTGGAAGAACCCTATGTGGGTGGAGACGATGAAGACGATCGCGACGGCGCGGAGCACGATCCCTGTTTCCATGGGGGCAAACATCCGCCGGAACCGGCCCCGGAAGGTTGGCGCTTTCCGTCGGGCCTGCTGGTTTGCGGACCCGCCCCGTGCTGACGGCGCCGTTCGCTGTGGGGCGGATGCAAATTCACAGACCGGCATCAGGTGCCAGCCCTGCGGAATCTCTCCCAGGGCACGTTCGAGCCGTACGGACGCTGCGACGTAGGACAGTGAGTCGCCGCCCAGGGAAACAAACGTGTCGGTGTCGGCGACGTCCTCCACCTCAAGGACCTCGGCGAAAATCCTTCGGACGTCCGCCCCGTCGTCGCTCGGTTCCAGCAAAGCTGCGCCGCTGCCCTTGCCCTCGGCCCCGACATCCAGGGCCAGGACCGCCGGGTAGTCCGGTTTTCCGTTCGCGAGCCGCGGCAGGGATTCCACGGCATGCAGCCGGACGGCCGTACGCGGCACGCCCAGGTCCTGGGCAAGGGTTTTCGCGACCAGGCCAAGGTCCTGGCCGCCCTCCACCACTGCGATCACCATGTCATCGGAGCCTGCAGCGGCGGCGGTCAAACCAAGATCACCCAGCAGCCGTTCCACCTGGCCCAGGTCCACACGGAGACCGACGATCTTCACGAACCGGCTCCGTCTGCCGACGATTTCGTAAAGGCCCCGCGACCCGAGTCTGGCGAGGTCGCCGGTGCGAAGCTCGGTGACGACCCGGGCCAGGGCGAGGTCTTCCGGCTTCTCGGCGTAGCCCAGCATGACGTTGGGCCCCGAGTAGACGAGTTCGTGGGCATCCAACTCGGGGACGGGCTCGAGCCTGAAGGACCCGCCCGGCACTGGAACGCCAATCGAGTGGGGATGTTCTGCGGCCAGGTCAGGAGGCAGGTACGCCATACGGGCCGTAGCCTCGGTCTGGCCATACATCACAAACAGGTCCCAGC
>DATCVX010000076.1:0-9809 GCA_036566705.1 Arthrobacter sp.
ATCGGCGCCAACGGCAGCGGCAAGTCCACGCTGCTGCGGGCCCTTACGGGCGAGGAGCCCGCCGATTCAGGATCGGTCAACTGGGCGAAGGGTGCCGGCATGGTTTCCTACAACCAGGTGCTTGAAGAACTTAACGACGACGACACGGTCACCCATGCGGTCAACGCGATGCCGGACAGCCTGGCCCTGACGGCGACGAAAAAATCCGTTCACCGATTCCTGGCGATGTTCCAGTTTTCGGACGCCGACCTCAAGCAGCGGATCGGCAACCTGTCCGGCGGCCAGCGTGCCCGCGTGGCCATGGCCCAGTGCCTGCTCTCCGGAGCCTCGGTCCTGCTGCTGGACGAGCCCACCAACCACCTGGACCTCTCCAGCACCCAGGTGATGGAACGTGCCCTGCTGCATTTCCCCGGCGCCGTAGTCGTGGTCAGCCACGACCGGTTCTTCACCGACAAAGTCGCCAACCGCCGTCTTGTCTTCAACCAGGACAGCGCGGCCATCGGCGTTCACGCGGCCTAACTTCCGGAGACGCCCTCCGGAACCGCCCCGGCGTCCGATTCCACCCGCACCAGGACCGAAAGGCGGCGGGCAATCCCGGCCATCACCTCCGGAACGTCCGTGACTCCCCGGATGCGGGCGCCCCGCCAAGCCGCCGTGGCGCGTTCCCAGTCCAGAGAGTGGGCACTGACAACAAACAGGGTCCTGCCCTGCGCGCAGAGGGCTTCCACGACCTCCCCGAACCGGGCCCACCCCTGTGCCTTTTCCGCCGAAACGGCTTCGGGGTACGGAACACCGTCAATGACCCAGGTGGAGTGCCGGTCCGCCAGCGCCCGGTAGTCGGCAGGCGCCGCGGCCCCGCCGCAGAGCTCGGCGAAGCCGATCCACAGCAGTTCCGGTTCGGCATTCCTTGCCGTGAGCGGCACGGCTGCGTGCGTCAGCGTGCGTTGCTGGGCGGCCGACGGCGGAAACAGCCCGTAGGTGCCCAGCTGGTGCTCTGTGCCGGGAATGATAATCCGGCCATGTGCCAGCGCCGGCACGGTCCCGCCGTCGGCCGCCGTGGCCGGCATCAGAGCCAGCCTTTCCGCTTGAATATGCCGTACATCAGGCCGGCAGTTCCAGCCATCAGCGCTATTGCCATCGGGTAGCCCACCGCCCAGTGAAGCTCGGGCATGTGGTCAAAGTTCATCCCGTAAACGCCGGCCACAAAGGACGGCGCAAAGAAGATCGCGGCCCACGACGAGATCTTCTTGACCTGCTCGTTCTGCTCGGCGCTGGCCTCATTCTGGCGGTTGGCCGTAAGCGTCCCATCCAGGGTCAGGGCGTTCTGCAGCAGGTCCCGGAAGGAATCGGCCCGGGAGATGACTCGCTCCACGTGGTCCTCCACATCCCGCAGGCTGTGCTGCAGCTCCGTTTCCACGCCGTATTTCTCGAAGCCGCGCTTGAGCTGCTGCATCATGCCCGGCAGCGGGTGGATGGCGCGCTGGAACTGGATGACCTCGCGGGCAAGTTCATAGATTCGGCGTGAGACCGTGCTGTCGCCGCTGAAGAGCTGGTCTTCGATCTCATCGATGTCGTTCTCGAGCCCGGCAACCACGGGGGCGTAGTCGTCCACGACCTTGTCCAGCAGGGCGTAGAGGACGGCCTCGGGGCCGTGCCGGAGCAGGTCGGGCCGGGACTCCAGCCGGCGCCGAACTGTAGCCACGCCGGCCATTTCGGCATGCCGGACGGTGACCACAAAGTTCCTGCCGGTAAAGATGTGGAGCTCGCCGAATTCCACGGTTTCGGTGGCGTCGAGGTAACGGGCGGGCCGGAGCACGGTGAAGAGGTTGTCCTCGTACCGCTCCAGCTTGGGACGCTGGTGCGCCGAGATCGCATCCTCCACGGCCAGCGCGTGGAGACCGAATTCGTCGGCGACCGCGGCCATCTCTGCCGCTGTCGGCCGGTACAGTCCGATCCAGGCCATGCCCCCGTGGTGGGCGAGCGTTTCGAACGTCTGCTCCATGGACTCGGGTTCGGCGCTGCGGACACCGTCCACGTAGACGGCGTTGTCGATGATTGTCATAGGATGGCGGGTCCTTTCCGCGGGGCCGGGTGCATGCGGTTCAGGACATCGCTCCGATGATCGCGCCGGCAACGGTCATTGCCAACAGGTCATGGCCCGAGTCGATGAGTGTGACGGCCACGGGGCGACCGGCAAAGCCGTTATGGATCATATGGCCGCCCGCACGGAAAACCAGGCCCAGTATCAGGGCGAAGAAGCCTCCGGCCAGCGCGTTGTCCAGCCCCAGTTTGCTGATCAGGACAGCCAGCAGGATGGCTGTCAGGGCCGCGGCCACCATCATGGGGACCCAGATGCCGGCGCCGCCGCTGATGCTCTTCAGGTCTTCTTCGGTCTTGCCGATCGCGGCCATCCACTCGTTGCCCAGCACGGCGGGCAGGTACCAGACGAAGCCGATGACCATGCTTGCAACGAAGGCGAGCAGCACGGCGAGCCAATTGATCTGCGAGATATATGAGAGCCAATCCATGCTCGAAAGCCTAGCCGCTTGGTTCCTCGCGGGACGCCGCGGAGGCCCGGGCTGCCCGCGTTGCCTGGCCCGGCGCGCCCTGTGCCAACCTGCTGATCAGCGGTTCGGTCCGGTACGGGATGTGGGTGTGGAGCGCCAGCACTGTTTCGGTCCGGATGACGCCCTTGATCCGCAGGATCTGACGGAGGGCGGCCTGCAGGTTGTGGGTGTCCGTGGCCACCACGCGGCACCAGACGTCCCCACGGCCGGAGATCTCGTGGACTTCCAGGACCTGGGGGAGGAGCCGCAGTGCCGCCACCACGCCGTCAAGTTCCCGGTGCGTCACCTCGATCGTCACGAAAGCGACGACGTCGTACCCCACCGCTTCGAGGTCGATTTCGCGTCCGCCGTCGTGAAGGACGCCGGCACGCAGCAGGCGCCGCACGCGCGACTGTGCCGTATTGCGCGCGATTCCCAGCGAATCGCTGAGTTCGCCGATCTGAACGCGGGGATCACGGATCAGTTCCAGCAGGATCTTCAAGTCCGTGGGGTCAAGGTTGTTCAAACTGTCACTTTCAGCCATGGAGGCAACTATAAATTGATGATTTTGATCAATTGTTTCATGAACGGCGGACCAATAAGGCAGAAGTGCCGCAATCTGTACATATCCATTTTTACCCGCGCGCCGGATCCCACAAGGACACCCGGCGCCGGTCGAAGCAAAGGCACGCGAATGACCGTCTTCAGTGAACTCCGCATGCGGCCCGCCACCGCCGGGCCTGCGGGCTGGGACGCCTCCACGACTGCACGGCTGGTGATGGCGGGAACCGTCATCTTTACCCTGCTGGTGGGCGCCAACCTGGCAACGCCCCTGTATCCGCTGCTGCAGGAAAACCTGGGGCTCTCGACGTTCGGGATCACCGTCGCGTTCGCCAGCTACGTCCTCGCCCTGGTATCCACTCTGATGCTCGCGGGGCACTGGTCGGACCACATCGGGCGGCGGGCGGCCCTGATCCTCGCCGTTGCGGTGGGGCTTGCGGGCGGCTGGATTTTTGCCCATGCGGAGGGGCTGGCAGCCCTTTCGGCCGGACGCGCACTGCAGGGTGTAGCCGTGGCCCTGGCCACCGGCGCGAGTGCGGCCGCCCTGCGTGAACTGCTGCCCTCCCGCCCCGAATGGGCTTCGCGCTTTACGCTCCTGGCCTCCGCCGGGGGCGTGGCGGCAGGCCCGCTCATTGGCGGCATCCTGTCGATGCTGCCCGGGCCAACGACCGCGCCGTACTACGTGCACTCCGCAGTACTTGCCAGCCTCCTTGTGCCTCTGTACCTGCTCCAGGCGCGGCCCGCAATCATGCCCGCGGACGCGGTCAGGCCATTCAGGGCGCTGGCGCCGCGCCGGCCGTCCGTGTCCACCGAGGCGAGGGGTGCCTTTTGGCTCGCGGCCGCCGTCGGCTTCCTCAGCTTTTCCGTCTTTGGCTTCTGCCTGTCCCTGGCGCCGGGCTACTTTGCCCAGATCGTGCATGCAGAGTCACGCCCCGTCATTGGCGCCCTGGCGGGCATCACCCTGGGCGCATCTGCCCTGAGCCAGCTACTCAGCGTACGTGGCCGTTATGCGGTGCCGGCAGGCCTGGCCGTTCTGGGCATTTCGGTGCTGTTGCTGGCTGCCTCCGCGGCATGGAACAGTCCGCTGTTGCTCGTGCTGGCCAGCGTCTGTGCCGGGTTGGGCCAGGGGGTGGCGTTCCGCACTGTCTTCAACGACGTTGCCGGCAAGGTGGAGCCGTCCCACCATGCCCGGATCATCAGCACGGTTTACGTGATCACCTACCTAGGCAGCGCAGTGCCTGTCCTGGGACTTGGATGGGCGACGGCGGTGTTCGGGCTGCAGGCGTCCGTCGCCGGGTTTGTGGTGCTGTGCAGCGCGGCGGCTTTGGTGCTCGCGGGAGTCACCATGCGTTCGGCGATGCAGCCGGGCGCCCGCCGCTAGCAGCGGGCAGTCGGGCTACTCGGGGAGCGGCCCGTGGTTCCCCTGGATGTGGTCGAAGACCAGGGTTGTCTCGGTGTGGCCCACCACGGGGTCCGTCGCCAAATTGTCCAGCACCCAGTCACGCAGGTCCTCGGTGCTGGCCACGGCGATGTGCAGTAGGTAGTCCACGGAGCCTGAGGTATGGAACGTGGAGAGCACGGCCGGCAGATGCGGAACACGTGCCGTAAAGCGGTCGATCTGGTCCCTGTCATGCGCCCTGAGACGGACGGCCACCAGCGCCTGGACAGACCGGCCGATGGCGGACAGGCTGAGTTTGGCTTCAAAGCCCTGGACGATGCCGCGTTCGGAGAGCGCCCGGGTGCGCATCAGGGCCGTCGAGGGGGCGATGCCCACGAGTTCGGCCAGCTGCTTGTTCGAGATCCGGGCATCATCCACCAGTGCCGCAAGCAGCCGCTCGTCGATGGCATCCAGGGGTTCCGTGTGCCCGGGCCGGACGTTCTTCGCGTTGCTGCTCATGGGATCTCCTCAAAGTGTTCTGAGTTCATCCTAGACGCCCTATTCCGGCAGTTCACCCCCGTCCCGGTGCTTCTGTCCGAATATTCGCCAGAAGATCAGGCCATGGGCAGCGGATAGTTCGCTCCTAGGCGGCGGCAGCTCCCGGCCGTCCGGCCCCGGGCGCAGCTGTTGCCCGGGCCTCGTGCCGGGGATGGGTGAGCGCGACAGTCACCGCTGTGAGGCAGGCCAGGACCATCACGGTCCCGGCCAGTGCCGGCCAGCCCCACGACTGGAAGACCAGCCCGCCGGCCCAGCCGATGACGCTGGAGCCCAGATAGTAGGACAGGTTGTACAGCGAGGCCGCCTGTGCCCGGCCCGTGGAGGCAATGGAGCCCGTCCAGCCGGCGCCGATGCTGTGCGCGGCAAAGAAACCACCTGTGAAGACCACGAGGCCCAGCAGGATAACCGCCAGTAACTGGGTCAGGGTCAGAGCCAGCCCGGCCACCATCAGGAGCACACCTGCCAGCAGGACGTTCCGCCGCCCGAACCGCAGGGTCAGCCCTGCCGCCCACCGTGACGAGACCGTTCCGGACAGGTACGCGAGGAAGATCAGGCTGATCAGCGTGGCCGGCAGGGCGAAAGGCGCACCGGCCAGACGGAAGCCGAGGTAGTTGTACACGGCGACAAAGCCGCCCATCATCAGGAACGCCTGGACATACAGGGCCAGCAGCCTTCTGTTACGGACATGCCCGGCGAGGGTCCGCCACGCACCCCGGAACCCTGCTGCCTTGGCCGGCGTGAATCCCCGGGCCTTGGGGACGAGCAGCAGGAAGAGCACCGCTGCGAGGGTGGCCAGCAGGGAAACGGCAAGTGCGGCCGCCCGCCAGCCCCACAGTTCGCCGACGGGTCCGGCAACAAGCCGCCCGGCGAGGCCGCCCAGGGTGGTTCCTGCGACGTAGCTGCCGGCCGCCAGGGCAGCATGTGCCTTGTTTACTTCCTCGTTGAGGTAAGCAATGGCGATGGCGGGGATCCCTCCCAATGCCATGCCCTCGAGCAGCCGCAATCCCAGGAGCATCCCGAAGCTGCCGGCCAGCGGCACGAGCAGGCCGAGGACCGTGGCGGCAGTGATCCCCATGGCCATGGCTTTGACGCGTCCGATCCTGTCCGCCAGGAAGGACCACGGGATGACGGTGACCGCCAGTCCGACGGTGGCCAGGGAAATGGTCAGGGCGGCTTCGGCAGCCGTAATCTGCAGGTCCGCTGCCATGATGGGCAAAACAGCCTGGGTGGAATAGAGCTGGGCAAACGTGGCCACGCCGGCAAAGGCCAGGCCGGCCAGCACCTTGCCGTACGCAGCAGAGCCCTTCGGGTGGCCGTCCCACGCTTTATGAGCCGACGCCTCATTGCCTGCCGTACGCGGATGTGTGCCCATTTCTCCACCCTAGACCCGGACGAATGTATGCTTCCAATGCATGTTTGGAACGAATTTCATATCAAATATGGAACAGAAAACTGGCCTGGAAGGGCGGCTCCATGGACGCTGACCATAAACAGCTCGCGCAGTTGCTTCCGCTGCTGCCCTTGCTCGCGGAGCTGGGCCGGACGCAGCACGTCACCGAAACGGCGGAGCTGCTGGGCGTGCCACAGTCCACAGTAAGCCGCGCCCTGGGACGCGCCAGTGCCGCCGTCGGAACCGAACTCCTGATCCGGGACGGCAGGGGAGTGCGGCTGACGTCCGCCGCACGGACGCTGCTGCCGTTCATCGAGGCGGCACTGTCCGAATTCCAGGCCGGGCTGGACCTTGTCCGGCACGAATCGGACGTGGTGCGGGGAAGAATCGCCATCTCGTTCCAGCACACGTTCGGTGAAGCCACGTTGCCGATGCTGATCAGCGCCTTTCGGAGCAGGCATCCGGAGGCAGGATTCACGTTCAGCCAGGGTGCCCGGGACAGCTGCCTCGCGGAACTCGCATCCGGCGGCGCTGACCTTGCCCTGACGGCTCCGGTGGCTCCGGCGGGCCGCACAGTTTCCTCGGCAGCCCTTTACCGTGAACCGTTGCGGCTGGTGGTCCATCACGCCCATCCGCTGGCGACCCGGCGCAGTGTACGGATCCGGGACATCAGGAGCGATCCCTTTGTGGCAATGGGGTCCGGGTACGGCCTGCGGTCCCTGACGGACGCATTATTCCGCGAAGCGGGTTTCCGGCCGCGCATCGCCTTCGAAAGCCAGGACTCGCATACGGTGCGGGGGCTTGTCTCGGCCGGGCTTGGCGTGAGCATCCTCCCGCCCGGCGGCCACGGCCCGGGCCGTGACGTCAGCCCCGAAACAGGGAACCTGGGCTGGGTTGAACTCGCGATTGAATCGGACCTGGCCTTCCGCGAGATCGGGCTGGCATGGCGTGTGCGGAAGCCTGGCCCGGATGCGGAATCCGACGCTGTCCGGCTTTTCCGGGAGATGGTGCTCCAGGAGGGCCCCCAGTTGCTGGCCGGCCTGGTCCGGTCCCGGTCCGGCGGCCTGTGAAATATGGCGGCGGCGGCACAGGCTTCGAGCATCAGCCTCAGTAGGCTGGTGACGTGACATACACCGAAAACCCAGACACCACGCCCTCCGAGGCATCCGGCACCGCGAAGCCTGGCCCGCTGTCAGGAGTCATTATCGGACTTGACATCGGGGGCACCAAGACCCGCGGCGTGCGCTTTCAGGACGGGACGGCGGTGGCCGATGAGTCCGCCGGCAGCTCCAATGTCCAGAACGTCAGCCGTGAAGACGCGGCCTTCAATCTGGCTGACCTGTTTGCCCGGATCGGCGGGGGCAACGTCTCCCAGGTGTACGCAGGCGCCGGCGGCATCGACACGGACGATGACGCCGCCGCGCTCGCGGCGCTGATCGAACCCCACGTCCCCGGTGCAAGGATCACGGTGGTCCACGACTCGCGCCTGCTCCTGGCGGCCGGACGTGCCAGTACCGGCGTGGCGGTGATTGCCGGAACAGGCTCCGCCGCGTGGGGCAGGAACGCCGACGGAGACGAGGCCCGGGCCGGCGGCTGGGGCTACCTCCTCGGCGATGAAGGCAGCGGCTACTGGCTGGGGCGCGAAGCGGTCCGCCATAGCCTGCGCCGGATGAACCAGGGCCTGCCTGTCGACGAGCTGACGGCGGCGCTCCTTGAATCCTGCGGCGTGGATGACCCCAACCGGCTGATCTCCCTGTTCCATTCCCCCGACACGGGGCGCCGCTTCTGGGCACAGCAGGCCCGTCCCGTGGTGGAGACCGCCGCCGCCGGCCACCTGGCCAGCCTGGAGCTGTTGGACCAGGCCGGCAGCGACCTTGCCGGCCTGGCCGCACAGGCGCTCGGGAAGCTTGGAATTGATGGCCCTGTCATCCTCGGTGGCGGCCTGGGCATGAACGTGGTCCCGCTTCAGGATGCCTTCCGCAAGCACCTGGCCGCCGCCGGTTTCACGGACGTGCGGGTACTGGACCAGGAGCCGGTATTTGGTGTCCTGCAGCTGGTCTCCGAGCACGACTAGAGCCCGGGGAGCCGGCGGGTCAGGGCCGAGTGCTGCGTTTCCGCGGCGTCAGCCTGACGGTGGGCAGTACAGGGGCCGGGATGCGGCCGGCTTCAGCGCCCGCCTCCGGTCCATGTCCTTCGACCAGCCCGTAACGGGCGCCCCGGGCCTCGGCATCGGCTAAGCCGTCCTGGTCCTCCCACGCCTCGCGGGCTTCCTCCACTTCCTCATGGGTGCGGGCCACGAAGTTCCACCACATCAGCAGTTCCTCCTGGAACGGTTCACCGCCGATGATCACGAAGCGGGTGCCAGGGAGCGCCTGCATGGCCAGTCGGGAGCGGCCCGCGCCCAGGTAGCCGAGGGGGCCGGGCGGAATCTCCTGCCCGTCCACCACCAGCCCGCCGTCGAGCACCAGGACGGCATGTTCAAAGTGCTCGTTGAGCGGCAGGACGACGGGACCCGCGCACGAGATGTCCGCGCCGACAATGGGGGAGTACATGGTGGCCGGCGACGTTGCTCCGGCAAATTCCCCCACCATTACCGTGGCGGTGAAATTTTCACCGGTCACGGCAGGGAGTTCGCGGTGCTGCTCGAAGGCCGGCTCCCGGTGCCGCTGGCTGTCGGGGAGCGCAACCCAGAGCTGAAGGCCACGCTGCAGCGGCAGTTGCCCGCCGCCGTCGGACGCGGGCAGCGGTGACGGAAGGACAGCGAACTCCGAGTGGGATACGCCCCGCCCCGCCGTCATGATGTTCAGCTCGCCGGGGCGGACCACAACGTCGCTGCCGACGCTGTCCCGGTGCCGGATGTGCCCAGCCAGCGGCCATGTCACGGTCTGCAGCCCGATGTGCGGGTGGGGGAGCACCGACATGGCTGTGCGGTCCGGGCCGAAGCTGTCCAGGAAGCACCAGGCCCCGATGGTCGGCAGCCCTCGCTGGGGCAGCGTGCGCCGGACGTTCATGGCCCGCACTCCGCCCAGCGGAACTTCCCGTTCCGGCCAGAGCTGCAGGCATGGTCCCGAGCCCTCCCCGGGGGCCGCGGGGGGACAAATTTCCTGCTCGGGGGTCACTTCGAGATTGGTCACGGTTCAACTCTAGGCCCACCGCCGTCGGCCGGTCAGTGCATGCTCCAGGCCGCCTGGGGGAGCCGCCGGGGTAATTCGCCCGACGGCCCATCCGCGAACGTGAGGTCTCCGAATGATTACAGTAGGGATTCCTTCGCCCACTTTCGGTGCGCCACTGGTTAAGCTGGGGTCGGATGAGGGTTACCGTGATTATCAGTATGCTTATTGACCGAGTCGCCACTCCGATGCCGTCCAACAGAACA
>DATCVX010000077.1:0-3184 GCA_036566705.1 Arthrobacter sp.
TCATCGGCGGTACCGGGGTCATCAGCGCGGCGGCGGCAGAACGCGCCGTCGCGCTGGGACACCGGCTGACCATCCTCAACCGTGGCCAGTCGGCGGGCAGGCCTGTGCCCGACGGCGCCGAAGTCCTGCACGCGGACGTCCGTGACGCATCCTCAGTGCGGGACGTGCTGGGCGGACGGGAGTTCGACGCCGTCGCGGACTTTATTGCCTTCACTCCGGACCAGGCGCGGGCCAGCATGGAGCTGTTCCGCGGCCGGACCGGGCAGTACGTGTTCATCAGTTCGGCCTCGGCGTACCAGAAGCCGCCCACCCGGCTGCCCATCCTCGAGTCCACTCCCCTGAAGAACCCGTTCTGGCAGTATTCGCGCGACAAGATCGCGTGCGAGGACCTCCTGTTCGAGGCGTACCGCTCGGAGGACTTTCCGCTGACCGTGGTGCGCCCGTCCCATACGTACGACCGCACCAAGATCGCCATGGTGGGCGGTTGGACGGACGTGCACCGCATGAGGGCAGGGCTGCCGGTCATGGTGCACGGCGACGGGACCTCGCTGTGGACCCTCACCCACAGCCGGGACTTCGCCAAAGCCTTTGTGGGGCTGTTGGGCCGGCCCCAGGCCGTGGGCGAGAGCTACACCATCACCTCGGACGAATATCTGCCGTGGAACCAGATCTACCGGCTGTTCGCCCGCGCCGCCGGCGTTGCCGAGCCTGAGCTGGTCCATGTGGCCTCGGAAACCATCGCCGCGCACAGCGCCGAGCTGGGGGCCAACCTGCTGGGCGACCGCTCCCACTCGGTGGTTTTCGACAACACCAAGATTAAGTCCCTTGTCCCGGGCTACACCGCCACCATTCCGTTCGCGGACGGGGCCAGGGAGATCGTGGACTGGCATGACGCCCACCCTGAGCTGCAGGCCGTGGACCAGCAGTTTATGGACCTGAGCGACAAGCTGACCGGCTGGGCCCGCAGCTTAGGGTGAGGGCGGCTGCATTCGGTCATTTCTACAACGTTCTAAATACCCCGGTTTCGGACCCCGCGCAAGGCTTGATTTGTGGCGCCCACCACCACTAAGTTACTGGGGAAGCGTTTTCCCATCGCCGGAACACGCGTACAACCAGCCGTCGTACACGGACTTCTACTTCGCTTCCGATATGGACTACCGCAACGTGCCGCTCCGCGCCGCCTGGATGCCCGGCAGTGTGCAGGCCCTGGGCAGGTCCTCGCCGGCCTGGTTGAGTCGGACGATGTTTCGGGACCCGCGGCCAGCGAGCTGACGGCCAGTGTGCAGCAGGCACTGAAGGCAGTGGACGACGGCGGCAGCACCAAGGCAGCCCAGGCCATCGGGCGCTTCGCGGACTTCCTGGAGCAGCGGAAGAAGCCGGACCAGGTATCTGGCGCAGCCCGGTCGCTGCTCGGCTACAACGCCGGAAATATTCTCCGGGCATTCGAGGGCTAGGAAGGGCGAAAGCAGGAGAGACTGTTGAAATGACTCTTTCACCGCTCATCACGCTCAATGACGGTTACAGCATCCCGCAGCTGGGGCTCGGCACTTGGCCGCTGGACGACGACCAGGTGGCTGCCGCCGTCGTCAGTGCCGTGGAAGCCGGGTACCGGCACATCGATACCGCCGTGAAATACGGCAACGAGGAAGGTGTGGGCAACGGCATCCGGGCCAGCGGCGCGGACCGCAGCGAAATGTTCGTCACCACCAAGCTGGACGGCCAGTTTCAGGGCCACGACCGGGCTGTTGCGGGGTTGGAGGGGTCGCTGAAGCGGATGCGGCTGGACTACGTGGATCTTCTGCTGATCCACTGGCCGCTCCCTTCACGTGGTGAATTCATCTCCACGTGGAAGACTTTCGAGCGGCTCCAAGCGGAGGGGAAAGTCCGGTCCATCGGCGTCTCCAACTTCAAACCGGCCCACCTTGAGCGGCTGCTGGCCGAGACGGACGTGGTGCCGGCGGTGAACCAGATCCAGCTGAGCCCCGCCATCACCCGCGTGGCCGAACGCGAGTTCAACGCCAGGCATGGAATTGTTACCGAATCGTACAGCCCGCTGGGCGGTTCCGGGGCGAGCCTGCTGGGCGCCCCGCTGCTCACCCAACTGGGTGAAAAGTACGACAAAACGCCCGGGCAGCTCGTGTTGAGGTGGCACGTTCAGAACGGACTTGTGGTCATTCCAAAGTCGGGCGATCCGGAGCGGATGAGGGAGAACCTGGACGTGTTCGATTTCGCCCTGGATCCGCAGGATCTAGCGGAATTAGCCATCCTGGACGAGGGACCCGGCGCGGGCAACGATTCGGACTTAACCGGGCACTGAACCATGCTTGGAGTGGCCCTCTTCTGAACCACGGGGTTGGCAAATCGATAGTAAGCATGATTACTATTGAGGCAGAAGGATGAAGCGTCCCCGGGATCCGGGTACCTCCTTTATGTAGGAAGAGGAACGACAAAATGGGTTTTTTCGCATTCTTGATTCTCGGCCTTATTGCTGGTGCGATCGCTAAGGCGATCCTCCCGGGCAAGCAGGGTGGCGGCATTTTCATCACCTTGCTCCTGGGCGTCGTAGGAGCATTCCTCGGCGGCTGGATTGGCGGAATGATTTTCGGTACCGGCCTGCAGGAGTTCTTCTCGCTGCAGACCTGGCTGCTGGCCATCGGCGGAGCGGTCATCGTGCTGCTCGTCTATGGCATGATCACCAAGCGCAGCGTCCGTAGCTAACTGCGGCACCAGCCAGGAGACCGGCCTGGGGAGAACATCCCCGGGCCGGTTTTCTTTTCCCCCGGCCACTGGACCGGATTGAAAACCTTCTCACGGAGCAGGAGTTCATCATGAAAAACAAACTTCTATTGGGTATTGGGATCGCCGCAGGCTACGTCCTGGGATCGCGGTCCGGCCGGGCGGCTTACGACAAGCTGAAGGCCCGTGCAGCGGGTCTTTGGGACAGCAAGCCCGTCCAGGACAAGGTCGCGGCCGCCACGGAAGCCATCAAGGAAAAGGCTCCGGAGGTGGCGGACCAGCTGGGTGAGGCGGCCCGCCGCGCCGGAACCGTGATCGGCTCAGCCATGCACCACGACACAGCGTCCAGCAACGGCAAAGCCAAAACGTCCGACGTCGGCGCCTCCACCGGCGCGCCCGGCACCGGCGACCACGTCCCGGCTCACAGCACGCATCCGGAAACGGTCAA
>DATCVX010000078.1:0-3561 GCA_036566705.1 Arthrobacter sp.
AACGCCAAATGGCTGGGGCTGCCCATCCGCGAGGTCCTCAAGCGGGCACGTCCCAAGGACGGCGCGGACATGGTGCTTTCCACCTCCATCGACGGTTTCAGCGCCTCCACTCCGCTGGAAGTGCTGCAGGATGACCGCGACGCGATCCTGGCCATCGGTATGAACGGTGAGCCGCTCCCGCTGGAGCACGGCTATCCGGTGCGCATGGTGGTCCCGGGCCTGTACGGATTCGTCTCCGCCACCAAGTGGGTGGTGGACCTGGAGGTCACGCGCTTCGCTGACAGCAAGGCCTACTGGACCCAGCGCGGCTGGTCCGAGCGCGGCCCCATCAAGACCATGGCCCGGGTGGAGGTCCCCAAGTCCTTCGCCAAGGTTCCCGCCGGCCGGACGGCCATCGGAGGGACCGCCTGGGCCCAGACCCGCGGCATCACCAAAGTGGAAGTCCAGATCGACAACGGCGACTGGGCCGAGGCCGCACTGACCGCCGAGGCGTCCGTCATCACGTGGCGGCAGTGGTCGTACGAATGGGACGCCACCCCGGGGCCGCACTACATCAAGGTCCGCGCCACGGACGGAACCGGCGAGGTCCAGACGGACCGGCGCGCCGAGCCCGTCCCCGACGGCGCGTCCGGCTGGCAGTCGGTCATGGTCACCGTGGAGTAGCCCGGCATTCCCCTGCCCGGCCCCTAGACTGGCACTATGCCGCACAACCCGCATGCCACCTTCACTGTGGATTCCGCCGTCGAACTGGCCGTTGTTGAACGCAGCGGCTTTGTAGAGTCCCGGCACATCGGCTCGGCTGTCCTCCTGGCGGCCGACGGCACCGTGGTGACCGAGCTTGGCGACATCACCACCCCCATCTACGCCCGGTCAGCGCTCAAGCCCTTGCAAGCGCTGGCGTCCATGCAGGCCGGCGTCCCGCTGCGCGGCGCGCAGGTGGCCCTGGCCTGCGCCAGCCACGTGGGGTCCCTGGACCACATGGACGTGGTGGAGGGGATGCTCAAGGCCGCGGGCGTCCGCGAGGACCAGCTCCAGTGCCCGGCCGCGTGGCCGCAGGACGAGACCGCCCGCAACTGGCTGGTCCGCTCCGAGCGCGGCAAGTCCAGGCTCGCCTTCAACTGCTCCGGAAAACACGCAGCGTTCCTGTGGGCCTGCACGGAAAACGGCTGGGACACGCACAGCTACCTCGAACCCAACCATCCGCTGCAGCAGCGCGTCCGCAGCGTCATCGAGGAGTACACCGGGGAACAGATCGCCCACCTGGGGATCGACGGCTGCGGGGCCCCGGTGGCCGCCGTCTCGCTGACCGGACTGGCCCGCGCCTTTTCCCTGCTGGCCAAAGCCCCGGGTGATAAGAACTCCAATGCCAGGGCCGCCACCATCACCACTTCCATGCTGGACTATCCGTGGGCCGTGCAGGGACGCGGCGAGGCCAACACCATCGTGATGGACGAACTCCAGATCATCGCCAAGATCGGCGCGGAAGGCGTGCTGGCCATGGCCACTCCGCAGGGCGTTGCGGTGGCCATCAAGGTACTGGACGGAAACCTGAGGGCCACGTCCCTGGTGGGGCTGACGATGCTCGCCGCCGCAGGTGCCGTGGACATCCCGGGCGTCTCCAGCGTCCTGGAAAAAGTAGTCGACCCCGTACTGGGCGGCGGACGGCCTGTCGGCCGGATCCGGCTGGGACCGGCCGTCTCGGCGCTCCTGGACTGACCCTTTCCCCAACCCCGCTCTGAAGGAGGCCGGCCGCATGGCTGTAGCGCGCCGTCGTATCGGCATCGAAGAAGGCACAGCGGCGCTGGCCGCATGGCGGGAAGCTGCCGGGTCGCCGTCGGACGTGCCAGTCCCCCGCACCGTCACTGCCACGGCCGTGCGGTACACGCTGGAGGAGGTCACCGCCCGGGCCCCGGGCAACTCGGTGGAAGTGCGGGTGCCGCCGTTCGGCGTCACGCAGTGCGTGGAAGGTCCGCGGCACACCCGCGGCACGCCGCCCAACGTGATTGAGTGCGACGCCGGCACCTGGCTGGGCATGGTCACCGGACAGTTGAGCTGGACAGACGCCGTCGCGGCCGGCCGGGTGGAGGCGTCCGGCCTGAGGGCGGATTTGTCCGCCCTCCTGCCGCTCTAGCCCGGAGGCCTACGACGTTTCGCTTGGAACCCTGTGCCGCCCGGCTGCTGGCACCGTGGCCGGGTGCGGGACCCTGTCCTGGAGTTTGGTGGACAACGCTGCGACGACGGCGAATCCGAAGGCGGCCACCGCGATAAGCACCGACATCACCGCCACGGTGCCGTAGCCGGCCGCCCGCGGGTCCAGGAACGGGTAGGGATACCAGTCCACAATGGGGCCGCGGATCAGGCTGTAGACCAGGTACAGCAGGGGGAAGGCGAGCCACAGCAGCGAGGTCCTGATGGAGATCCGCGTCCGGGGAAGGTCCACCAGCCAGTCGATGACGATGACGGTGGGCACGGTGTAGTGCAGCACCACGTTGATCCACGGGATGGGCGTGTTCACGTCAATGTCGCTTAGCAGCAGGCTGTACGTGATTCCCGTGATGGTCATGTATACGGTGGCGGCCCCTCGGAGCAGCTCCAGCCAGCGTGGACTCCCGCCCTTCCAGGCAAACCACCCGGCGATGCCCAGCGTGACGAAGGCGATGATGTTGGACTCGATGGTGAAATAGCTGAAGTAGTTTCCGGCTTTGGCGCCCGGGACGTTCTGCATCAGGTGCAGGAACTGGAACAGCACCGCCACGAAACCCAGCAGCGCGAACCAGAAGCGGAATAGTGCAAGTCCCCTGTTTGCAGTCATGGTGCGATCCTAGGCGAGATTCGGGCCCTGGCGTGCAACGCGAGGACCCCGCCCCCCGGTGTGTTCCGGGGGCGGGGCCTGCGCGGTGGGCGGTGGCTGGGTGCCGCCGCTAGTCGTGGACTGCGCGTGCAGGGCTCTCCTGCGCCGGGGCGGCATGCGTGCCGGCGGGCCGGCTCATCTGGAAGCCGGGGATATCGCCCGGGTTGGGGCCGCCGCGGAACTTGGGGGACGGCTCCTGGCCGCCGCTGATCCGCTCAAGTTCCTGGTCCTCGAAGTCGTCCTCCACGCCGAGCATGATGGCGGAGTCGTGGTTGGTGATTTCGCCGCGGAACGCGCGGACCATGACGCTGCGGTCGAACTGCCCCTCCCATTTGGAGACCACGAAGGTGGCCACGCAGTTGCCCAGCAGGTTGACCACCACACGCATTGAGTCCATGAGCCGGTCAGCGCCGAGGAGGAGGGCGACGCCGGCCACCGGGAAGATGCCGAGGGCGGCGGCGGTGGCGGACAGTGCCAGGAACGATGACCCGGGAACGCCGGCCATGCCCTTGGACGTCAGCAGCAGCACACCGAGTGCGGCCAGCTGCTGGCCGAGGTCCAGGTTGTGTCCGAAGGCCTGGGCGAGGAAGAGCAGGGAGATGGAAAGGTAGATCGCGGCGCCGTCGAGGTTGAACGAGTAGCCGGTGGGGACCACGAGGCCGGTCGTTGCACGGGAGCAGCCGGCGTTGGTCAGCTTGGTCATGATGCGC
>DATCVX010000079.1:0-2231 GCA_036566705.1 Arthrobacter sp.
ACACTCGTTGACGGACCGGACGATTCCTCCTTCGGCAGGCTGGCCACCCTGGCGGACCCCACGGGTGCCATGTTCAAGATCGTCGCGGAAAACTGAGCGGAAGCGGCGGCGTCGCCGCCCGCGGAGGCTTAGAAACCATTCCTCCACGCACTCCAAGCCGAAAGTGCCCTCCCCGGCAGAAGCCGCCGGGGAAGGGCACTTTTCCGCTAAGCGACAACCACCGTCTCGGAGTACGTGGACGAGTCGCCTTTGATGGAGGTGCTGCTGCGGCCGTCGACGCTGCGGGGAACGTCGCCGGCGATGGTCACGCGGTTCAGCTTGCGGGGCTGGCCGTCGTAGTTGTCCGGCGCGTAGTGCTGGGTGATGCGGTTGTCGAAAAGGACCAGCTGGTCCGGTTCCCAGTTCACGCGGACCACGTTCTCCGGGCGGGTCACGTACGCCTGCAGGAGGCGCAGGATGTCCTTGGACTCGGTGTTGGACAGGCCCACGATCCGCAGCCGCTGCGCGAAGCCGCCGATGAAGAGGCCCCGCTCGCCTGTCAGTGGGTGGACGCGGACCACCGGGTGGGCGGATTCGAAGTGGATCCTGGTGAATTCCTTGCGCCGTTCTTCGGCGTTGGCGTGTTCCAGGTTCTTGGGCACGGAGTAGTCGTAGTCGTTGGTGTGGATGGCCCAGAGAGTGTCGGCGAAGTTCCGCAGCTCGTCCGGCAGGTCCTGGTAGGCGCCGGCCGAGGAGGCGATGAGGGTTTCCCCGCCATAGGTCGGCAGGGTGATGCTGCGCAGCGTGGAGGCCTGGGGCGGATTGACCACAAAGGTCACGTCCGTGTGCCAGTTGTTCGCACTGCCGTTTTCGCTGTCCACAGGCAGGACTGCAGGCTTGCCCTCCACGGAAGCCACCGTGGGGTGGGCCTTGGTGAGCGGGCCGAAACGGCTGGCAAAACGCACCTGGTCCTCGTCCGTGCGGATGTTGGCGTTGCGGAACACCAGGGCCTTGTGGACGTTCAGGGCGGCACGGATCTGCGCCACGGTGTCCGCGCTGAGGTCTGCGCTGAGGTCCAGTCCGCGGATTTCGGCGCCGATGCGGGAGCCCAGCTTGGTGAATTCGAGCTTGGTTTCAGTGATGGTGGTCATGTGCTTGTTCCTTACTGGTCAGTGGTGCGGAGAGTGGGTGTGTCAGGTGCCGGAGCCGACGGCGGTGCGCCAGCGGGAGAAGTGCCGTTCCAGGGCCACGAGCAGGACGTTGACGAGCAGGCCCAGCACGGACACGGTCAGGATGCCGGCGTACATGTCCGGGATAAGGAAGCTCATCTGCGAATTGACGATCAGGTAGCCCAGTCCGGCTTTGGCGCCCACCATTTCGGCCGCGATCAGCACCAGGATGGACGACGTCCCGGCCATCCTGATTCCGGTGAAAATCGTTGGTACTGCCGACGGCAGGATCACTTTCTGGAAGAGCCGGAAGCTGTTCAGTCCCAGGGATTTGGCGGCCCGGATCAGCAGCGGATCCACTGTCCGGACACCGGCGATGGTGTTGAGCAGGACCGGGAAGAACGCGGCGTAGGCGACGATGGTGATCTTGGATTCCTCGCCGATGCCCAGCAGCAGGGTGAACACGGGCAGCAGGGCCAGGGTGGCTGTGTTGCGGAAAAGCTCCAGGAGCGGGTTCAGGAACGAGTTCAGCCAGCCGTACCAGGCGATCAGGAGCCCTAGCACGACGGCGGACACCACGGCGATTCCGAAACCGGAGACCGAGCGCGTCAGGCTGGCCTGCAGATGGCTCTGCAGCTGGCCGGATTCGACCAGTTTGGCTCCGGCCGCGAGCACCTCGTGGAGCGGGGGCAGGAATACACGGGTGGACGGTCCCGCCAGGTATTGCGGGCCGAATTCCCAGAGGGCCAGGAACAGCAGGACGGCAAGGGATTTCCAGCCTGCCCGGCCGGCGTAGCCTGCCAGAACAGACAGCCTGCCGGTCTGGTGCCGCGCTTCCGGCACGGCGGAATGTCCGACGGCGGCAGCCGCCTCAGGCGGTCGGGTCAACACAGCGGTCATCAGGCCGCGCTCCTTTCAAGGGGCTGTTCATCGGGGGCTGTTCCGTCCGGGAGGATCTTCCGGTGGCCGGAGCCCTGGGCGAGCCGGACCTCATCGTGGAGGAGGGACCAGACCTGGTGCCGGTGTTCCACGAAGGCGGGATGCGAGCGGATGTCCGCATCGCCGTCGCGGTCGGGAATGTTG
>DATCVX010000080.1:0-6212 GCA_036566705.1 Arthrobacter sp.
ATTGTCACGGCGTCGGTGACTGTGGTTGACCATCAGGGGGATGTCATCACGGAACATGAATGGCTGGCCGATCCGGGTGTCGAGATTCCCACGGAAGCAAGCGATGTGCATGGGGTCACCACCGAGCAGGCCAGGCGCGAGGGCCGGCCGGCGCATGAGGTGACAACTGAGCTCGCCACTGTTCTGCAGGAGCTTTTTGATGCCGGCGTTCCCGTGATTGCATTCAACGCCAGCTACGACTTCACCGTCCTGGCAGCCGAATCGGCGAGGTACGGCGTGAAGCAGCTGAGCCGCTTCCCCGTCCTGGACCCGTACATCATGAACAAGCAGGTGGACCGGTACCGGAAGGGCAAACGGACGCTCACCGCCCTGTGCGAGGAATACGGCATCAGCCTGGACAACGCCCACACCTCCGCCGCGGACGCCCTCGCCACGCTCAGGGTCCTGGACGCGATGGCGGGCAAGTTTCCCAAGCTCAGGATGCCGGCCAGCCAGCTTCACCAGCTCCAGGTGGACTGGGCTGTCAGCCAGGCAGCCGATTTCCAGAGCTACCTGAGGAAGACGAAGCCTGCTGCGGTTATCGAAGGCGACTGGCCGGTCCTGCCGCCCGAAGACGCAAGCCGGGGCGACTTCTAGCTGCGAGCTAACTCACACTTATTCGCCCGCCCTGCGCGCCGGTTCACGGCATGCGTCGATTCGGCAACGGAGGCGCTGTCTGGCCGGGCCGGAGTGGCCTCCCGGCGTGTGCCGAGCAATATTCGGCCACAGCCCCCGGTGGCTGCCACTTTCTTCGCCTAACCGCATGATTAGGCCTTAGTGAGATGATTAAGTTTTGCGGTCCCCTGTCCTGAACGTCAGTTCCGTTGGTGTGGCAGGCCCCCGGCCCCCATGTGCAGCATTACGGCCGGGATGAACTTATGACTCAGATGAAAGTGACTACCTGATGAAATCGAAAGCCATGAAGTGGCTGACCAGCGTTCCTGTGGCTATTGCCCTGGCCGCCTCCCTCGCGGCCTGCGGCGGGGCTTCCCAGCCCACCGGCACGCCGACGGACGCCCTGGCCGGAAGCGATCAGCAGACGCTGGACAAGTACACCACCGCTGAGGTCACCCCGATCGACAAGATCGACAAGTCCAAGCTGGGCCTGAATACCGAAGGCAAGCTTGAGGTAGGTACGCTCTCGGATGCGCCGCCCAACATCTTCCTTGACCCCTCGGGCAAGTTCACCGGCTACGACAACGAGCTGTTGCGCGCCATCGGTGCCAAGCTCGGCCTTGAGGTCGAGTTCGTCGCTACCGACTTCTCCGCCCTGCTCTCGCAAGTACAGAACAAGCAGTTCGACGTCGGATCCTCCTCCATCTCCACCACGGACAAGCGCCGCGAAAACGTGGGCTTCACCAACGGCTACGACTTCGGCTTCATGGCTGTAGTGGCCAAGACCGACGGCGACGTCAAGGGCTTCGCTGACCTTGACGACAGCCTCCGCATCGGAGTGGTCCAGGGCACCGTGCAGGACGACTACGTCACCAACACGCTGAAGCTCGAGCCAATCCGTTTCCCGGACTACAACACCGTGTACGCCAACGTGCGCAATGGCCAGGTCGACGCCTGGGTTGCTCCGTCGCAGCAGGCCACCGGCCAGGTCAAGGAAGGCGACGGCACCGTCATCGCCGAGTCCGTGGTCAACACCCAGAACTTCACTGCCTACGCCGTGAACAAGGACAACCAGCCCCTGATCGATGCCCTGAACTCCGGCCTGGACGCCGTGATCGCTGACGGCACCTGGTCGAAGCTGACCAAGGAATGGTACCCGGACCGCGAAATGCCGAGCGACTGGAAGCCGGGCAGCAAGGCTGCCACGGTTCCGCAGAGCTGATCAGGACCGCTGCCCTTATGGACACACTCGAACAACTTGCCGACACCTTCTTTAATTGGGGTGCGATGGCGGAGGTCCTGCCGTCCCTGATCCTGGTGGGCCTGCCCAACACGATCATCCTGGCAGTTTCCTCGGCGGTGCTGGGGTCTGTCCTGGGCCTGGCCCTTGCCCTGATGGGCATCTCGCGCAACGCCGGAGCCCGCTGGGTGGCACGGATCTACACCGACATCTTCCGTGGCCTGCCGGCCATCCTGGTGATCCTGGTGATCGGGATCGGCCTCAGCCCGCTGGCCCGTGAGCTGACCGGGTCCAGGAACCCCTATCCGTTGGGTGTCCTCGCCCTGACGCTTATTGCTGCGGCGTATATCGGTGAGATCTTCCGCTCCGGTATCCAGAGCGTGGAGAAGGGGCAGCTGGAAGCATCCCGGGCGTTGGGCTTCAGCTACGGCAGCTCCATGCGGCTGGTTGTGGTGCCGCAGGGCATCCGCCGGGTGCTGCCTGCGCTGGTGAACCAGTTCATCGCGCTGCTCAAGGACTCCTCGCTGGTGTTCATGCTGGGCCTGGCGGCCTCCGAGCGCGAGATCTTCCGCATCGGGAATGACGCCATGGCCAACTCCGGGAATCTCTCCCCGCTGGTGGCTGCCGGCCTCCTGTACCTGATCCTCACTGTTCCGCTGACGCACTTCGTGAACTTCATCGACAACCGGCTCCGTACGGGCAGGCCGGAGAAGAAGGAACCGGACGAATTGGCTGCACCTATCGGCAAGGGGGCGCAGGCATGACGGAATTTACCTCCGGCACCCTGACCGGCAAGAACCTGCATCTCTCGTTCGGCCACAACCATGTGCTGCGCGGCATCGACCTCCACGTGGAGAAGGGCACCACGGCTTCGGTCATCGGACCGTCCGGCTCCGGCAAGTCCACCTTGCTTCGGGTCATGAACCGGCTGATCGAACCCGACCAAGGCGACATCCTGCTGGACGGCAGGTCCGTCCTGAAGGACAACCCCGACGAGCTGCGCCAGCGGATCGGGATGGTGTTCCAGCAGTTCAACCTGTTCCCGCACAAGACTGTGGTGGACAACGTCTCACTGGCACTGCGCAAACTCCGCAAGCTGCCGAAGGACCAGGCACACGCCGAGGCCCTGGAACAGCTGGACTTGGTGGGCCTGAAGCACAAGGCTGATGCCCGTCCGGCCAACCTTTCCGGCGGCCAGCAGCAGCGTGTGGCGATCGCCCGTGCGCTGGCCATGAAACCTGAAGTGATGTTCTTCGACGAGGCAACCTCTGCCCTGGACCCCGAGCTTGTCAAGGGTGTCCTGTCGCTGATGGCGGACCTCGCCAAGGGCGGCATGACCATGGTGGTGGTGACCCACGAGATGGGCTTCTCCCGCAACGTATCGGACACCGTGACGTTTATGGACGCCGGCGTTGTGGTGGAGTCGGGCCCGCCCGAACAGATCTTCACTTCGCCGGCCACGGACCGGCTGAAGGGCTTCCTCTCGGACGTCCTCTAGCCGCACCAACAGAAATCCCCGCCTCCCGGACCTTTTCCCCACGCATTACGAGGGGATTCGTCCGGGAGGCGGGGATTTCTCGTTTAAGGAACGACGCCGGCGCTAGGCTTGCGCTGCGGCTGCCGCCTTCGCTGCTGCCGGGAGGGCGTCGAAGATCCGGTTCATTGCGGCGTCGTCGTGGGCGGCGGACAGGAACCAGGCCTCGAAAACGGACGGCGGCAGGTAAACCCCGGCTTCCAGCATCGAGTGGAAGAACGGCGCATACCGGAAGGTTTCCTGGGCCTGGGCATCCGCGTAATTGTGGACGCCGGTGGCCGAGGTTCCGAACGCTACCGAGAACAGGTTCCCGGCGAACTGGATGGAGTGGTCCACACCGGCCGAGTCCAGCGCCGCGGACAGCGCCGACGAGAGTTCCAGCGACCGGGCATCGATGAATGAGTAGACGTCCCGCGTCGCATGGGTCAGCGTGGCCACGCCGGCGGCCATGGCCACGGGGTTCCCGGACAGGGTGCCCGCCTGGTACACAGGGCCCAGGGGCGCGAGGTAGTCCATGACGTCGGCACGCCCGCCGAGGGCCGCCGTCGGCATTCCGCCACCGATGACCTTTCCGAACGTGAGCAGGTCAGGGGTCCACGGTTCCGCGGCGTCGGGTGCGCCGCCGGTGAGGCCCCAATAGCCGGAGTAGCCCGTGCGGAATCCGGTCAGCACCTCGTCAACAATCAGCAGCGCCCCGTGTTCGCGGGTGATGCGGGACAACCCGAGGTTGAACCCCTCGGCGGGGGTCACCACGCCCATGTTGGCCGGGGCGGCTTCGGTAATGACGGCCGCGATGTTGGCGCCGTGGGCGGCGAAGGCGGCTTCGACCGCTGCGAGGTCGTTGTACGGCAGGACAAGCGTTTCGGCGGCGGTGGCTTCCGTGACACCGGCCGAACCGGGCAGCGCCAGGGTGGCGACGCCGGAACCGGCCGCGGCCAGCAGCCCGTCCAGGTGGCCGTGGTAGCAGCCGGCAAACTTGATGATCAGGTTGCGTCCGGTGAATCCGCGGGCCAGCCGCACGGCCGTCATGGTGGCCTCGGTGCCGGTGGACACCATCCGGACGCGTTCCGCGGCCGGGACGCGCTCCTGCACGATGGCTGCCAGGTTGGCCTCGTCCGGCGTGGACGCGCCGAAGGACAGGCCGCGGTCCACGGCCGCGTGGACAGCCTCCAGGACTGCGGGATGCGCGTGGCCCAGCAGCGCGGGGCCCCAGGAGCAGACCAGGTCGACGTACTCCTTACCGTCGGCATCCGTAAGGTAGGGTCCCTTGGCGGACACCATAAAACGGGGCGTTCCACCCACGGAGCCGAAGGCCCGGACGGGAGAGTTCACGCCGCCGGGCATCAGCCGGCGGGCGCGGTCGAAGAGTTCCTCGTTGCGAGGGTTGCTGGAAGTCATGGTTCCTATTCTTTCAGTTGGCCGGCCCGTCAGTTACCGAGCAGTTCCGCCACCTTGGGCGCCACCGCCGTCCCCATCAGCTCGATGGAGCGCATCATGGCCGAGTGCGGCAACGGGCCGCTGCTGTATTTGAGGTCAAAACGGTCCACGCCCAGGTCCGCCTTGAGCCGGGCGATCTTTCTCGCCACGGTATCCGGGGACCCCACGTACAGCGCACCGTCCGGGGCGCAGAGGGCATCGAATTCAGGGCGCCCGGCCGGTCCCCAGCCGCGTTCGGCGCCGATCCTGTTCCGCAGCTTGAGCCAGTGCGGGAAGAACTCCTCGCGGGCCTGTTCATCGGTTGCTGCCACGTGCCCGGGCGAGTGGGTGGCGACCTGCTGCCTGGGATGCCCGTACTGGGACATGGCTTCGCGGTAAAGGTCTGCGAGCGGCCCGAAGGCGCGGGGCTGCCCGCCGATGATGGCGAAGATGATGGGGTACCCGTACTGGGCGCAGCGGAGGACCGATTCCGTGGTCCCGCCGACGCCGATCCAGGCTGGCAGCAGGTGGTGTTCCAGCGGCGGGTAGACGCTCAGGCCGTGCAGCGCGGGCCGGGTGCGGCCTTCCCAGTGCACGGGTTTCTGTGACCGCACTTTGTCGAACAGCTCGAGCTTCTCTTCGAACAGGACTTCGTAGTCGGCCAGGTCCAGCCCGAACAGCGGGAATGACTCGACGAAGGATCCGCGGCCGAGCATAACTTCCGCCCGGCCGTTGGAGAGGGCGTCCACCGTGGCGAAGCGCTGGAACACCCTGATGGGATCATCCGAGCTCAGGACCGTGACAGCAGAGCCGAGCCGGATCTGCCGGGTGCGGGCCGCTGCGGCGGCGAGGAAAACCTCCGGGGCCGAGACTGCGAAGTCCTTGCGGTGGTGCTCCCCCACGCCAAACGCATGGAGTCCGACGGCGTCAGCCAGTTCCGCCTGTTCAAGCAGCTGGCGGAGCACCTGGGCATGCGGCTGCGGGCTGCCGTCCGGGTTCTCGCCGACGTCGCCGAAGGTGTTCAGCCCCAGCAGTATTCGGTCCGCTGCTACCGGGGCGGTGGGCCCTGCGGCTGCGGAAGCCGCAGGCTGGGAGGTCACCGGGATTCCCGTAGCCAGCCTGCGAGCTCGGCCGCCCAGTACGTCAGCACCATGTCGGCACCGGCGCGGCGGATGCCCAGTACGGACTCGGTGATGGCGGCGCGGCGGTCGATCCAGCCGTTGGCTGCCGCCGCCTCGATCATCGCGTACTCACCGGAGATCTGGTAGGCGGCAACGGGGACCGGGCTCATGGCCGCGACATCAGCCACGATGTCCAGGTAGCTCATGGCCGGTTTCACCATCACGATGTCAGCCCCTTCCGCCAGGT
>DATCVX010000081.1:0-1667 GCA_036566705.1 Arthrobacter sp.
TCTGCCTCTCCGGGCTGACCGCCGTGATTGATGCCGCCCGGATGATCCGCGCCGGCGAAGCGGACTTCATTGTGGCCGCCGGCCAGGAATCGATGACCAACGCCCCGCACCTGTTGCCGCGCCTGCGTTCCGGCGTGGCCATCGGCGATGTACCCCTGCTGGATTCGTTGAACCATGACGGACTGCAGGATCCCGTGTCCGGGGTCCTGCAGGGCGCCGCCACGGATGCGGGCAACGCGGAGCGGGGCATAGGCCGGGCGGAACAGGACCAGGTTGCCGCCCGGTCACACCAGCGGGCCGAGGCGGCGCGCGACGCCGGGCTGCTGGCTGAGGAGATCGCTCCCATTGAGATTCCGCAGCGCCGCGGTCCGGCACTGAAAGTGGAGGCTGACGAGGGGATCCGGCCGGGCACGACGGCGGAGGCCCTGGCGGCGCTCAAGCCCGCCTTCTCCACCGCGGACTCAGCCACCATCACCGCAGGTTCCGCATCTCCCCTCTCCGACGGTGCCGCCGCCGTCGTGGTGGCCAGCAAGGCAGCCGCCCAACGGGCAGGGCTCAGCTGGATTGCCGAGATCTGCAGCCACGGCCAGACGGCCGGGCCGGACGGCTCGCTGCACTCCCAGCCGTCCCGCGCCATCGAAAAAGCCCTCCGTGCGGAAGGGATCTCCGTCGAGGATCTGGACCTCGTGGAAATCAATGAGGCATTCGCCTCGGTGATCGTCCAGTCTGCCCGGGACCTTGGCATTTCAGCCGAGAAGATCAATGCCGAGGGCGGGGCCATCGCACTGGGGCACCCGGTCGGGGCCTCCGGCGCGCGGCTGGTGCTGCACCAGGCCCTGGCGCTTAAGCGGCGCGGCGGCGGCACCGGCGTCGTCGCACTGTGCGGCGGCGGTGGCCAGGGCGAAGCCCTGATCCTGAGGGCCTGACGGCTGCCCCGCCGGGCTACGCCATGCTGCTCAGGTGGGGATGATCCCGAACAGGACCCGCTTTTTCACCATCAGCCACAGGAGTCCCAGGACGGCGGCGTAGGCGGCGGTGTTGATAAGGATGTCGCCCTGCCGGAGGAGCGGAATGTTCGCGATGACGGCGATGAGCACTACGTGCAGGATGAAGACATACAGGGTGGCCCGGCCCAACGGGATCAGGAACCAGCCCAGGGCCCGCTCCACTGGTTTCCAATATGCGGTGAGGAAGGCGTAGGCGGCCACGACCAGCACCAGGACATTGAGCAGGCGCCCCGGGTCGAGGTACGTGCGTCCGAAGAAGGCGTCGTACATGGTCCGGTAGGCGGTGTCCGGGATGACGGCCAGGCGCAGGTCAAAGCTATTCGCAAGGTAGGGGTTGCACCAGGACAGGAAGGTAAACGCCACCGCCAGCACGGTGCAGGCGGCCACCGCCCAGGAATGCGCTGACAGCCAGGCCACGATGCCGTGGCGGTGGAAGCCTGCCACCAGGCCGATGACAAAAAGCACCTGCCACACCAGCAGAGGGAAGGAGTCCTCGAACTGGGACGGAAGAAGCCGGAACCGGGTGGCAGCGCCCACGGCGTAAATGCCCAGGGTGGCGGCGATAACCCACAGGCCCTTGCCCCGGTTGAGCGCGGCGAGGATCAGGGGGCTGGCCAGCAGCAGCACCACATAGAGGCCCATGACGTTGAACTGCCACGG
>DATCVX010000082.1:0-8088 GCA_036566705.1 Arthrobacter sp.
CGGGTCTTCGCCGTACGGCGTCGGGGATGATGTTTGGGGCGGTGATTCAGGCCGTGACGGGGGTTTTCACGGTGTCGGCCGGGGCGGCCGACTTGACGGTGCGCCGGGTCAGTCCTGGTGAGACGATCCGGCGCGTGATGAAGGCGAGCACCTGGTCAAAGACCAGGGCCATCAGGGCCACCAGCACGGCGCCGGCAACCATCTGGCTGTAGTCGTTCTGGGCCTTGCCGTCGATCAGCAGGCGGCCGAGTCCACCGAGCGAAATGTAGGCCGCGATGGTCGCCGTCGAGATGATCTGCAGCAAGGCGCTGCGGACGCCGGACAGTACCAGCGGGAGCGAGCAGGGGAGTTGGACATCCGTGAGGATCTTCATGGTGCGGAAGCCCATGCCCTTGGCAGCGTCGACGGCGGCCGGATCCACTGCGCGGATGCCGGCATAGGTGTTGGTCAGGATGGGCGGCACCGCGAGCAGCACCAGGACGATGAGGCTCGGCAGGATGTAGCCCATCTTGGACGGGAAGGCCGGCGAGATCAGCAGCACCAACAGGATCAGCAGTCCCACGCTGGGCAGGGCGCGGAGGGCGTTGGCCAGGCCGGCGATCATAAAGACGCCCTTGCCGGTAACACCGATGTAGACGCCGAGCGGAACGGCGATGACAGCCGCGATGGCGAGGGCGATGAGCGAGTAAACGAGGTGCTCGCCAATCAGGTTAGGGATGCCGTCGGCGCCGGTCCAGTGACTGGGGTCGAACAAGTAGTTCATGATGCCACCACCTTGGGTGTCCACGGTGTCAGCCACCGGTTGAGGAGGATGATCAGGCCGTCAAGGATCATGGCCAGGACCACGCAGAGGATGATGCCGGCGATGATCGGGGTGAAGAACCGCAGCTGGAAGCCCTGGGTGAAGAGGGAGCCGAGCTGGGGGATGCCCAGCAGTGCGGCCACCGACACCAGGCTGACGTTGGAGACCGCTGCGACGCGGAGCCCGGCGCAGATCACCGGCACGCCGACGGGAAGTTCGACTTTGAGCAGGCTCTGGTAGCCGCGGTAGCCCATGGCCTTCGCGGCCTGGACGGTGTCCTCAGGAACGGAATCCAGCGCATCGGCAACCACCCGGACCAGGAGCGCCACGGTATAGACGGTCAGCGCGGCCACGATGTTGAGCGGGTCCAGGATCTTGGTGCCCAGCACCAGCGGCAGCAGCACGAACAATGCCAGCGACGGCACGGTGTACAGCAGGCCCGCGATGCCCACCAGGAGCGGGTAGATCCGGCGGCTGCGGTGCGCCCACCAGCCCAGGGGCAGGGCAATCAGCAGGCCGAGGATCAGCGGGGTGACGGCAAGCAGGACATGCCAGCCGAGCAGGAACACAATATTGTCGAACTGGCGGCCCAGCCATTCAACGTTCATCGGGCCGTCTCCAGATGCGGTTCGGCTTCGATGGCCTTGACGATGTCGGACGCAGTGACCGTGCCGATGAGCTCACCGCGGTCATTGACGACGACGCCGCGGCGGCTGGGGGAGGACAGCGCTGCGTCGAGCAGCTGGCGCATGGTGCCGGCCGCTGTCGCGGACGTGCCGCTGAGGTTCAGATGCTCCCGCTTAAGCTCGCCGACGATCAGCTCGGGCTGTGCCCAGCCAAGCGGCTTCCGTCCGCCATCGACCACCAGGACCCACGCGCCGGTGGCCCTGGCCTGTGCCTCCGCGGCGGAGTCTCCGAGCTGAACTACGGCCTCTTCGCTCACCGTCACGGTTCCGGCCACGCTGGTGAAGCCGAGGGAACGGTAGCCCCGGTCGCGTCCCACGAAGTCGGCCACGAACTCGTCGGCCGGGGAGGTAAGCAGCTCCGACGGCGTGGCCATCTGGGCGAGCTTCCCGCCGACGCGCATCACGGCCACCTGGTCCCCGAGCTTGAGGGCTTCGTCGATGTCGTGGGTAACCATGATGATGGTCTTGCCGATTTCACGCTGCAGGCGGAGGAATTCGTCCTGGAGCTGCGCACGGACCACGGGGTCCACGGCGCTGAAGGGTTCGTCCATCAGCATGAATGCGGGGTCCGACGCCAAGGCGCGGGCCACGCCAACACGCTGCTGCTGGCCGCCCGAGAGCTGCCAGGGGTAGCGCTTGGCGAAGTTCGCCGGAAGGCCAACGCGCTCCATGAGCTCGAGGGCCTTCATGCGGGCTTTCTGCCGGCTCTCGCCCAGCAGCAGCGGCATGGTGGCCACGTTGTCCACGATGGTGCGGTGCGGGAAGAGCCCGGCGTGCTGGATCACGTATCCGATCCTGCGGCGGAGCAATGCTGCGTCCATCCCGGAGGTGGGCTGGTCATCAAGGTAGATGGTTCCGGCGGTGGGCTCGATGAGGCGGTTGATCATCCGGAGCGAGGTGGTCTTTCCGCAGCCTGACGGGCCCACAAGGATGGTCAGCTTGCCGGTGGGGGCTTCGAGGTCCAGCCCATCCACGGCCACTGTCCCGTCCGGGTAGGTCTTGGTAACACTTTCAAACCTGATCATTTTGTATCCATGCTTTCCAGGGGCTTTTCATGGTCTTCGGAGGGCGTGCTGAGAATGGTTTTGGCCACCCTCGCCAGGTCCTCGCCGATTTTCATTGCCTTCATTTCGTCCAGCCTGTAACTGGGCGCCACGATGCTCAGGGCGGCCACGGTCCGGCCGCCCATGATGACGGGAGCGGCAACGGCCGTCACATCGTCTTCAACGCCGCTGCGCATGACAGCGAAGCCGCGTTCGGACTCGCCGCCGGTGAGGACCTTGCCTGCGGCCGATCCCTCCAGCGGGATGCTCCTGCCGACCCAGCTGGCATGCCGGATCGAGTGGGTTCCCTCAACGATTGCTATGTAGATTCCGGTGTCGCCAGTGCCGGGAATGCTGAGGTAGCAGGACTCTCCGGTTTTTGCGACGAGTCCCTTCATGGCGGGGGTGCACAGGGAGACCAGGGATTCGTGGCCCAGGGCCAGTGCCCCCAGTTGGATGACGCTGGCGCCGGGCCTGAAGTTTCCGCCGGGATCCCGTGATACGAACCCGCTGCCCTCGAGAGTCCGGAGCAGGCGCAGGGCCGTGCTGGCGGACAGGTCAACCAGCCGGGCTGCGTCGCTGAGGCTGATGGCACCGTCGGTGCAGACGGCGCTCAGCAGAGCCAGGGCCCGTTCTACCGTCCGGGTTGAAGAATCTGCAGCCACTGGCTGACCCGCTTTCGAGTGGTCCGAATCACTATGTCTTGCCACTAAGTAAAAACCAACTTTCATTCGATGACAATAGGTCGCACCTACATTTCACCGGGTCTTCACAAAAGCAGGGTTGATCCGCAGCAAGTGCAACAGTCCTGTTTCCGGCATGTTGCGGGCCTGTTAACTGTCATGGCCGTCCTCCTTCAGACCTTGCCATGCAATGGAAAGTGGCTTTTACTTGGTGGCAGTTCGTACTCATCGGAGGTTCATATGGAAACCGTCAACCAGCTCCTTGACTCCATTAAGGACGTGGGCCGCGACGCGGTCCGCGGAGGCTATTCCCGGGCTGTCTACTCGACGGCGGAACTCGACCTCAGGGCCTGGTTCATCGAACAGGCGCTGCGGCGTGGCCTGGATGTCGAGACCGACCGCAACGGCATCATCTGGGCATGGTGGGGCCAGCCGCAGGACGGCGCCCTGGTTACCGGAAGCCATCTTGACTCCGTCCCCGGCGGCGGGGCCTTCGACGGTCCGCTGGGGGTAGCTTCCGCGCTGGCCGCCATCGATCTCCTCAAAGCCCGGGGAGTACAGCCGCGCCGCTCCCTGGCCATCACTGCCTTCCCCGAAGAGGAGGGCTCCCGCTTTGGAGTGGCCTGCCTCGGGTCCCGCCTGCTTACCGGAGCCATCGACGTCGACAAAGCGCGGAACCTGCGCGACGGTGACGGCAATACATTCGCCGACGTCGCCCGCGCCAATGGCCTGGACCCCCGCCACATCGGGCCCGATCCGCAGGCGTTGGCACGCATCGGTGACTTTGTCGAACTGCATGTGGAGCAGGGCAAGGGCCTCGGAACGCGCGGCCCGGCCATCGCCGTCGGAAGTTCAATCCTGGGCCACGGCCGCTGGAAGCTGAGCATCAGCAGCCAGGGCAACCACGCCGGGACCACCCTGATGGCGGACCGTGCGGATCCGATGGTGGCTGCCGCCCAAATTATCGTGGCCATCCGGCAGGCCGCCGCCCGCCAGCCCGACGCACGCGCCACTGTCGGCCGTCTCACGCCCGTGCCGGGCGGCACGAACGTCATCGCGTCCCGCGTGGACATGTGGCTGGATGCCCGTCACCCGGACGACGCCGTCACGGCCCGGCTCATCGAAGCAATCCATGGCAGGGCCCAACGGCTGGCAGCCGAAGAAGGCTGCACGGTGACCCTGACTGAGGAGTCCTACAGCGGCACGGTCCACTTTGATCCGGGCCTGACCCGGGGCATCAGCGGGATGCTGCCGGAGGCGCCGCTGCTGGCCACCGGCGCAGGTCATGACGCCGGTGTGCTGGCCGGGTTTGTGCCGTCGGCCATGCTCTTTGTCCGGAACCCCAGCGGAATCTCGCACTCCCCGGAGGAACATGTCACCGATGAGGACGCCGGCGCCGGCGCTGCCGCACTCGCGGACGTCCTGGCAGGGCTGCTGTGATGCGTTTTTGGTGCGAGCAGGCAATAATCGACGGCGACGCCGGTCCCGCAGTTGCCGGGCGTGTGGAGATCGAGGCGCAGGACGGCCGGATCATAAGCATCTCCCCGGCCGTTGACCCTTCCCCGGGGGCGCATGTCCTGTCGGGCGTGGTTTTCCCGGCCGCAGCCAACGCCCACTCGCACGCCTTCCACCGGATCCTGCGCGGCCGCACGCACCACAACCGCGGCGACTTCTGGGTCTGGCGGGAGCACATGTACCGCAGCGCAGCAGAGCTGACGCCTGACGCCTACGAGCAGCTCGCGACAGCCGTTTTCGTCGAAATGGTGGTGGCGGGCTACAGCAGCGTTGCCGAGTTCCACTATGTCCACCACCAGCCCGGCGGCACGCCATACCCGGAACCCCACGCAATGGAGTTGGCCCTGGCCAGGGCGGCCAGCGCCGCAGGGATCCGGCTGACCCTCCTGGATACCCTGTACCTGGCTGGGGGCATCGGGCTGCCGCTGAACCCCGAACAGGCCAGGTTCGGGGACGGTGACGTGCACGCATGGCTGGACCGGCTGGCTTCCCTGCGGACGGAAATCGCCCGGAGCTTCCCGCCCGGCATGGTCAGTGTGGGGGCCGCGCTTCACTCCGTCCGCGGGGTGCCGGAAGCAGACCTGGCCGTGGTGGCCCGGAAGCTGCCTCACGACATGCCACTTCACATCCACCTGAGCGAGCAGCCCGCGGAAAACGCGGCGTGCCTGTCAGCGCACGGACTGACGCCCACGGGACTCCTTGACCGGCACGGCCTGCTGGGCCCGCGCCTGTCGGCCGTCCACTGCACCCACCTGACGGCTGAGGACATTGCCTTGCTCGGAAACGCCAGGGCAACCGTGGTCATGTGTCCCACTACCGAGGCGGACCTCGCGGACGGCATCGGCCCCGCCCGGGCACTGGCCGACGCCGGCGCCTCCATCGCGCTGGGCACGGACCAGCACGCCGTGATCGACCCCTGGATCGAGATGCGGGCGCTGGAACACGGAGAACGCCTGGGTTCAGGGGAACGCGGCCGGTTCTCGCCTGACGAGCTGCTCTACGCGGCTACCCAAGGGGCGGCCCGGTCCATGGCCACGCCAGTTGCACCGGAGGCCGTGCGGACTGGTGCTGTTTGCGACCTCGTGGCTATCGACGCCGGTTCGGCAAGAACCGCGGGATCGAAACCGCAGCAACTTCCTTTGAGCGCCACCGCTGCCGACGTCACGTCGGTGGTCATAAACGGAGAGCTGGTGGCGTCCGACGGCGTCCATCACCGCCTGGGAGGGGCGGGGCACCTGCTGACGGCGGCGTTGAAGAACTTCTCCTGACCGGGGGCCCTCAGCTGTTCTTGATTGCCGCTTCGAATGCGGGCAGGCTGCGTTCGATCATGTCCTCATTGGCCGTCAGGGAGATCCGGAAGAAGCCCGGCGTCTCGAACAGCACACCCGGCAGAACGAAGACATCCCGGCGGGCCAGTGAGTTGGTGAACGCCTCGTCGTCCGGAATCGGGGATCTGACATACAGGTAGAACGTTCCCTCCGGCCGCCGGACGTCATAGCCCATGCCGTCGAGCGCATCGACGAGGCGGTCCCGGCGCCGCTGCAGCTGTCCGACGTCGATGGAAAATTTCTCCAGTTCTGGCAGCGCGTGCTGCAGCAGGGCGTTCGGGTACACCCAGCCCATGGCCACCTGCAGGCTGGTGATGGGCGGGCCCATTTCATCCCGGTGCGGCATGGTGGGTGGCAGCGCCAGATAACCTACCCGTTCGCCAGGAGAGAGATGGGTCTTGCCGTAGGAGTAGGCCAGCAACGTGTATGGATAGAACTCCGCCGGGCTGTGGAAGCGCAGGCCGTCGAACACGATCCGGTTATAGGGCTCATCCGAGACGAGGTAGATCCGCCGCCCGATCCTGGCCGAGGCCGCGTCCAGCAGATCCGCCAGCCGGCGCAGTAACTCGGGCGGGTAGATCCGCCCCGTGGGGTTATTGGGAGTGTTGACGATCACCACCCTGGTGCGCTCCGTGATGGCGCTGTCTATGGCGTCGAGGTCCAAGTCGAACGGGGTGGTGTTGATTTTCACCTTCACCGGGACCAGCCCTGCTTCAAGGACCAGCGGCTCGTACAGGAACCACGGCGGGAGGCTATAGATGACCTCATCGCCCGGATCGGCCACGGTCTTCAGCGCCAGGGCGATGGCGGCGAAGCCGCCGGTGGTGAGATAGATATCCTCGGTCCGGAACGGCACCCCCAGCAGCCGCTGAAGTGATTCCGCGGCTGCCTCCCGGGCGGCCTGGCCGTTGGTCTGGTAGGCGAACCACTGATCATTCTGCGGCGTCAGCGCGTCCCGCAGCGTATTGACGTAGCGCCCGGCCGGCATCTGGTGCGGGTTGCCGAGGGTGAAGTCACAGGCGCCCGGCAAGAGGTGGCGGCGGGCGTAGTCGGATTCGTTGAGGAAGGCGTCAATCCGCTGGAAGGACGGGATCGACGCCAGCTTCGCAGCGCGGGCAGATACGTCTGAGGTGGCTGTCGGATGGTCCATGTCACCACTCCTGTACAGGGCAGCCGCGGGCGGCAGCCGGACGGGCAGCGCGCTGCTGAGCCAGTGGAGGCTGTGGTGCGACCTATTTTGGCCTCCGACACGCCTTGAAGTAAAGAGCCCTGTGGGAAAGCCGTGGCCGGGCTCTCCGGCCCGAGCCGGGCCAGGAGCCGGCATCGTACCGGTTTAGCCCAGCTCGCCCGTCCCCGCTGCCGCGAGCGGCAGGATCCGGGTCCAGAAGTCCTCCGGGATGTCCCATTCGGCGAGCCGGACGGTTTCCTCGACGCGGCCGGGTTCGGACATGCCCACGATGGTGGAGCTGACCCGCGGATCCCGGGTGGAGAACTGCAGGGCCGCGGCGGCCAGCGGCACGTCGTACTCCTTACAGATCGCCTCCATCTTCTTGACCCGTCCGATGATGGCCTCGCTGGCCGGCCGGTAGCAGTAGTTGGGCGCCGCGTCCGGGCCTTTCACCAGCATGCCGCCGCCGAAGGGCGCCGCATTGACGTACGCCACCCCGCGATCCATTGCGTCCTGGATGAGCGGCTCGGCGGTCTGGTCCACCAGGGTGTAGCGGTTGTGGCTGATGACGACGTCGAACACATCCGTGGCCAAGTACTTCAGTTCCAGGTCGATGGGTCCGCCGGCCACACCGAGGTGCCCGATGACGCCCTGGTCCCGCAGTTCGATCAGCGCTTCGAGCGGGCCGCCCGCCGCAGTACCTTCCTCGAAGGTGATCTTCGCGGGATCGTGGAGGTACACCAGCTGGAGCCGGTCCAGGCCGAGCCGCTCGAGGGACTCCTCCACGGAGCGGCGGACCCGGTCCCCGGAGAAGTCGCTGACGCCTCGGATGGGGTCCACCTTCGTGGCCACCACAACGCCCT
>DATCVX010000083.1:0-6165 GCA_036566705.1 Arthrobacter sp.
TTCCAGTTTGGGCCTCCGGCTCCACGGCACAGCCACCGCTTTCTTGATGTGCACTAATCCCCTGATGTCATCGGCGGACTCGCCGATGACCGGGAACCTGGAGTAGCCCGTGCGCCGCGCAGCGTCCAGGATGTCCGAGACCGGCTGGTCGGCATCGATGGTTTCCACCCTGATTCGAGGGGTCATCACGTCCGCCGCGGTGCGCGCAGAGAAGTTCAGGGTCCGCGCCACAAAGTTGGCGGTGCCGGCGTCGAGCGTTCCCATGGCGGCGGAGCGCCGCACCAGGGATGCGAGTTCAGCCGGAGTCCTGGCCCCGGAAATCTCCTCCTTGGCTTCAAGGCCGAAGATGTTCAGTACTTTGTTGGAGAAACCGTTGAGGACCACGATGGCCGGCTTGAAAATGGCCGTGAAAACAAGCTGCGGCCGGGCCAGCGCCTTGCCTATCGGAAAGGACAGGGCGATAGCCATGTTCTTGGGCACCAGTTCACCCAGCAGCATGGACAGCAGGGTGGCAAGCGCCATGGCGATGACCAGGGAGACGGACGCTGCCGCCACCTCGGGAATGCCGATGGCGGCCAGGGGGCCCTCCAGCAGCTGGCCGACGGATGGTTCCATCACGTACCCGGTCAGGAGGGTGGTCATCGTAATACCCAGCTGGCAGCTGGAGAGCTGGGTGGACAGGGACTTCAGGCACTTGAGCAGCGGCACAGCACCGGCGTCACCATTGTCAATGGCCCGCTGAACCGTGGCCTGGTCCAAGGCAATAAGGGAAAATTCGACGGCGACAAAGAATCCGGTGCCGGCGATCAGCAGGAAGCCTGCAGCGAGGAGCAACCATTCCATTCAGCATCCCGCCCGGAAAGGGCGCGGCGGATTCAGAACGTTGGTGCGAGGAAAGCGGTTCCGGGGGAAACTGCCCGGCGGAGGATGGTCGGCTGAGGCCGGCGCTGTTTCCTTAGTGGCTCTGGTGACGTGGATCGCCGGAGAATGATGGGCGCGTGTTCGGGGTTTGCCGGCTCTGTGGGTGGACTGTGCGGCGCTCAAATTCGTGCTCCGCTGACAGCCCCCAGGCCGGCACCTAGATTTACTGTCCATAAGAATGCCAGTCTACAGGAGCAGATCCCGGCCTCCGGAGGGGCTGCCAGGCACAGGCATCCGCCAGCCTCCAGCAAGGGTCACCGCCGCCATATTTGGCATTCTGCGCGTCACTTCATGATTTGGGTCACCCTTATTGGCAGTTAATACAGAATGCTCATTAGACTGGCAAAGGTCTGGGTTCAGAGGACGCAGAGACTGGTTCGGATGTTGTGCTGAGGCACCGTGGCGGCCAGAGAGAAATCAAACTCATGGAAGAGGCGTATTTCAAGTGCCAGAGCAGCCTAGCCACCGTCTACCAGAGGAATTTGGCGGAAACGAGTGGCTCGTTGACGAACTGTACGAGCAGTATCAGCAGGACAAAAACGCGGTGGATGCCAAGTGGTGGCCCCTGTTCGAATCCTTCGACTCGGGCAGCGGTTCTTCCTCCAACGGAAATTCGGCCCTCGCGGTTGCCCATCCCGCAACCCGCGAAATGCCCGTCGTAGCCCAGTCCCAGGCCACCGCAGCTCCGGCAACGTCGCCGGCAGCGCAGCCGGCCGCACCTGCCGCCGCGGCACCTGCCCCCGCCGCTCCCCCGGCACCGGCGCCCGTTAAGAAGGCACCGGCCACCGTGGCGCGCGACGGCGCGAAGAAGACCGAGCCCGGAACCGGCTCCCAGCCGATCCCCGCCCAGCTCCCCAAGAACGTCAAGGCACCCACGGCGCCTGAGGAAGACGTCATCTCCGTCCTTCGTGGCCCGGCCAAGGCCATCGCCACGAACATGGTGACCAGCCTCGAGGTTCCCACCGCCACCAGCGTCCGTGCGATCCCGGCCAAGCTGCTGATCGACAACCGCGTGGTCATCAACTCCAACCTGGCGCGTGCCCGCGGCGGCAAGGTCTCCTTCACGCACCTGATCGGCTACGCCGTCATCCGGGCCCTGTCCCAGTTCCCGTCCATGAACGTGTACTACGACGAGGTGGACGGCAAGCCCGTCGCCGTCCAGCCGGCCCACGTGAACTTCGGCATCGCGATCGACATGCCCAAGCCCGACGGAACCCGCCTGCTGATGGTTCCCAACATCAAGAAGGCGGAGACCCTCAACTTCTCCGAGTTCTGGCACACGTATGAGGACCTCATCAAGCGTGCCCGCAACGGCAAGCTGACCGCTGACGACCACCAGGGCACCACCGTCTCCCTGACGAACCCCGGCGGCATCGGCACCGTCCACTCCGTGCCCCGCCTCTCCAAGGGCCAGGCCGCCATCATCGGCGTCGGTGCGCTGGACTACCCGGCCGAGTTCCAGGGTGCGAGCGAAAAGATCATCGCGCACAACGCGATCAGCAAGGTCCTCACGCTGACCTCCACGTATGACCACCGCGTCATCCAGGGAGCCGGCAGCGGTGAATTCCTGAAGCTCGTGCACCAGCTGCTGCTCGGTGCCCAGAACTTCTACGACGAGATCTTCGAAGCCCTGCGCATCCCGTACGAGCCCGTCCGCTGGAGCCCGGACCTGCAGGTTGACCCCGCCGACCAGATCAACAAGGTCGCACGCATCCAGCAGCTGATCCACTCCTACCGCGTGCGCGGCCACCTGATGGCGGACACCGATCCGCTGGAGTACGTCCAGCGCAAGCACCCCGACCTTGACGTCCTCACCTATGGCCTCACGCTGTGGGACCTGGACCGCGAGTGGCCCACGGGCGGGTTCGGCGGCAAGCCGATGCTCAAGTTCCGTGACATCCTCGGCGTCCTTCGCGATGCCTACTGCCGCACCACCGGCATCGAGTACATGCACATCCAGGAGCCCGAGGAACGCAAGTGGTTCCAGGACCAGCTGGAGCACGCGTACTCGAAGCCCAGCCGCGAAGAGCAGCTGCGCATCGTGTCCAAGCTGAACGCTGCGGAGGCCTTCGAGACCTTCCTGCAGACCAAGTTCGTCGGCCAGAAGCGCTTCTCGCTGGAAGGCGGCGAGTCCCTGATTCCGCTGCTTGACGCGATCATTTCGGACGCCGCTGATGACGGCCTGGACGAGGTTGCGATCGGCATGGCCCACCGTGGCCGCCTGAACGTCCTGACCAACATCGCCGGGAAGACCTACGCCCAGGTCTTCCGGGAATTCGAAGGCACCCAGGACCCCCGCTCCGTGCAGGGCTCCGGCGACGTGAAGTACCACCTGGGCACCGAAGGCACCTTCACCTCGGACAACGGCAAGGAAACCAAGGTTTACCTCGCCGCCAACCCCTCGCACCTTGAGGCCGTGGACTCCGTGCTCGAAGGCATCGTCCGCGCCAAGCAGGACCGCCTGGACCAGGGCGAGGCCTTCCCGGTCCTGCCCATCATGGTCCACGGTGACGCAGCGTTCGCCGGCCAGGGCGTGGTTGCAGAAACCCTGAACCTTTCCCAGCTGCGTGGCTACCGGACCGGTGGAACCATCCACGTTGTGGTCAACAACCAGGTCGGCTTCACCACGGCTCCGTCGTCCTCGCGCTCGTCCACGTACTCTACGGATGTTGCCAAGATGATCCAGGCCCCCGTGTTCCACGTGAACGGTGACGACCCGGAGGCAGTGGTCCGCATCGGCCAGCTCGCTTACGAGTTCCGCCAGCGCTTCCACAAGGACGTTGTGATCGACATGGTGTGCTACCGCCGCCGTGGCCACAACGAGGGCGATGACCCCTCGATGACCCAGCCGCTGATGTACAACCTGATCGAAGCCAAGCGCTCCGTCCGCAAGCTGTACACCGAGTCGCTGATCGGCCGTGGCGACATCACCGAGGAAGAAGCAGAGCAGTTGCTCCGCGACTACCAGGAACGCCTGGAGCGGGTCTTCGCCGAGACCCACGCCGCCCAGACCTCCCCGATCCCGATCATCACGGCGGACTCCGCAGCCGTGTCGGACATCGAGCGTCCCATCGCCCAGCAGTCCGATTTCGGCACCAACGCACCGGCGTCCACGGCCATCTCCCCGGAGACACTGGCCCGGATCGGCCAGGCGCACCTCGAAATTCCCGAGGGCTTCACCGTCCACTCGAAGCTCAAGCAGCTCCTTGAGAAGCGTGAACAGATGTCCCGTGAAGGCGGCATCGACTGGGGCTTCGGCGAGATCGCAGCCTTCGGCTCGCTCATCATGGAAGGCGTTCCCGTCCGCCTCGCCGGCCAGGACTCGCGCCGCGGAACCTTCGTGCAGCGCCACGCCGTGTTCCACGACCGCTCCAACGGCAACGAGTGGCTGCCCCTGGGCAACCTCTCGGACAACCAGGCCAAGCTGTGGATCTACGACTCCCTGCTGTCCGAATACGCTGCCATGGGCTTCGAATACGGCTACTCCGTGGAGCGCCCGGACGCGCTCGTGCTCTGGGAAGCGCAGTTTGGCGACTTCGTCAACGGCGCGCAGACCATCATCGACGAGTTCATCTCCTCCGCCGAGCAGAAGTGGGGCCAGCGTTCGTCGCTGGTGCTGATGCTGCCGCACGGCTACGAGGGCCAAGGCCCGGACCACTCTTCAGCCCGCATCGAGCGGTTCCTGCAGATGTGTGCCGAACAAAACATGATCGTAGCCAACCCGACGACGGCTGCATCGCACTTCCACCTGCTGCGCCGCCAGGCGTACAGCCGGCCACGCAAGCCGCTGATCATCTTCACGCCGAAGCAGCTGCTCCGCCTCAAGGGAGCCGCATCCTCGGTCGAGGATTTCACCACCGGCAGCTTCCGCCCGGTCATCGGGGACCACGAAAAGCTGGCGGCAGACGCCGTCGAACGCGTGTTGCTGGTGTCCGGCCGCCTGTACTACGACCTCCTGTCCACCCGGCAGAAGACCGAGGACAAGACCACGGCGATCGTCCGCGTGGAGCAGCTCTACCCGCTGCCCGCGGCGGAGATCGCCGCTGAGCTGGCCAAGTACCCGAACGCAGAGGTTGTCTGGGCGCAGGACGAGCCCGCAAACCAGGGGCCGTGGCCGTTCATGGGCCTCAACCTTCCGGGCGAGCTTGACCGCAAGGTCCGGCTTGTGTCCCGTCCGGCGTCGGCATCCACTGCCGCCGGTTCCATGAAGCGGCACGCCGCCGAGCAGGACACCCTCCTGAAGCAGGCATTTGCCCGTTAGTGACCACCATGGCTGCCCGGCCGGACGTCGAAATACCAGACTCCGGCCGGGCAGTTCTGTTTAATGGGGTGCGAGGGTATCCAACGGGCAGAGTGCCCGGCCCGTCCCGCACTGCCGGCTTTACCACCGGCACGGGACGCCATTCAGTACGGAAGTAAAGAGGAACTTGTGGAAGACAGGAAGCTGCGCATCGCAGCTGTTGGAGATGAACTGCTGGCCGGGCTGGGCGACCCCAGGGCCCTCGGCTGGCTGGGCCGCGTCCTGGCCCGCACTCCGCAGGACGGCATGGCGTTGGAAAGTTATGCCCTCCCCTGCCCGCAGGAAGGAACGGAGGGCCTTGCCGCCCGCTGGCTTGAGGAAGCAGGCCGGCGGTTCAGCGACCACCACGAAAACCGGCTGGTCATCGGGCTGTCCGGCCGCGACATTGAGTTCGGCCTCTCCACCGCACGCAGCCGCCTGAACCTGGCCAACATCCTGGATTCGGCGTCACAGAACCGGATCGAGGTGTTTGTGGTCGGGCCGCCGCCAACCCTGGATCCCACCCAGAACCGCAGGCTGGGCGAGCTCAACACCGCCTTCGCCGATGTCACCACCAGGCGGAAGCATCTTTACGTTGACACCTTTTCGCCGCTGCTGAACCACGAGCAGTGGCGCCAGGACCTCGCGGCGAACGGCGGTACACCCGGCCAGTCCGGCTACGGCTTGATGGCCTGGCTGGTCCTTCACCGGGGCTGGTTCCAATGGCTGGGAATGGACGCCCCCGAATAATCCGCTTCCAACCAATTCGCGATATATCTTGACCGTCCCGCCGCGCCGTTGTACCGTGAGGTATCAATCACGATATATCGCGATCTTGGAGGATTCATGGCAGAGACCAGCTGGACGGTCATCGACCCCCGGACTATCGACGTTGACGGCGTCACGTCGCTGAAGCTGGGAATGGTCCGCGGACGGTTCGACATCGTGACCCACTCCGACGCCGT
>DATCVX010000084.1:0-10092 GCA_036566705.1 Arthrobacter sp.
AGACGCTGGGACTGCCGGGCGGCACGGATTCGGGACCCGATGGCAACCGGAACGTTGCTCGGCTCTACTGGCAGTGCCTTCATGTGCAGACCTTTCATGGCCGGCAGCCCCGGCCCCATCTCTGGAGCAATCCTAATGGCCGCTCCCCCATGTGACGCCGCTACGCAACGGCCGGACGATGTGGCGGCGCGCCCTTGACTGTTACCACGGTCACAGCATACGCTTTTGGGCAACAAGTGTTGCCTCCCATGCAATATCCGGCGAGACAGCATCCGAGGATTCTCCTCACCCCCACTTCGTAAGAGCAGCGGAACACCGGCTCCCCAGCAACCTCCGGGTTCCAGCAACGCTGCAGATCAGCTCCAAGGAGCCCCAATATGGACGCCAACTTCGTCAACATCGCCATTGTGGTGGTGTACCTCATTGCAATGCTTGCCTTCGGCTGGTGGGGTAAATCCCGCACCAAGAACAACAGCGATTTCCTCGTGGCCGGCCGCCGCCTGGGCCCGTTCCTCTATACGGGCACCATGGCCGCCGTCGTCCTGGGCGGCGCCTCCACCGTCGGCGGCGTTGGCCTCGGCTACAAGTTCGGCATCTCCGGTATGTGGCTGGTAGTGGCCATCGGCGCCGGCGTGCTGCTGTTGAGCCTCCTCTTCGCCGGCACCATCCAGAAGCTGAAGATCTACACGGTCTCGCAGATGCTCACCCTTCGCTACGGCAGCAAGGCTACGCAGACCTCGGGCATCGTGATGCTGGCGTACACACTGATGCTGTGCGCCACGTCAACCAGCGCCTACGCAACCATCTTTGTGGTCCTGTTCGGCTGGGACCGCTGGCTCGCCATCGCCATCGGCGGAGCAATCGTCCTGGTCTACTCCACCATCGGCGGCATGTGGTCCATCACCCTCGCGGACCAGGTGCAGTTCGTCATCAAGACCGTGGGCATTTTCGCCCTGATGCTTCCGTTCACCCTGAACGCGGCAGGCGGCCTCGACGGCATCCGCAGCCGGGTTGACGAAAGCTTCTTCCAGATGGACGGCATCGGCGTGCAGACCATCATTACCTACTTCGTGGTCTACACCCTGGGCCTGCTCATCGGCCAGGACATCTGGCAGCGCGTGTTCACCGCCAAAACCCCCGGCGTAGCACGCTGGGGCGGCGCCACCGCAGGCGTCTACTGCATCCTCTACGGCGTCGCCGGCGCCCTGATCGGCATGGCCGCCAGCGTGGCCCTCTCCGGAATCGACATCGCCGCCAAGGACGACGTCTACGCCGAAGTGGCACAGACGATCCTCCCGGTGGGCATTGGGGGCCTGGTGCTCGCCGCAGCCGTCGCCGCCATGATGTCCACCGCCTCCGGCGCCCTGATCGCCGCAGCCACCGTGGCCCGCGCCGACGTCCTGCCGTTTGTTGCCAGCTGGTTCGGCAAGGACATCAACACCGACGACACCGACAACCCCGAGCACGACGTCAAGGCCAACCGCATGTGGGTCCTGGCCCTCGGCATCGTGGCCATCCTGATCGCGATCATCACCAAAGACGTCGTGGCAGCCCTCACCATCGCCTACGACATTCTCGTAGGCGGGCTCCTGGTTGCCATCCTCGGCGGCCTGGTGTGGAAGCGAGGCACCGGCGTCGCAGCGGCAGCCTCCATGGCAGTGGGCTCGGTGGTCACGCTCGGCACCATGATCGTGCTGGAAATCAACGCCAAGGCGCCGCTGGACGGCGTCTTCGCCAACGAGCCGATCTACTACGGCCTCATCAGCTCAGCCGTCGTTTACGTGGCCGTCTCGCTGCTCACCAGGCCCACGGATCCGCAGGTCATGCGGAACTGGGTGCGGCGCGTAGCCGGTCAGGACAACGAAGAAGTTCCGGTGGGCGCCACTGCCCCGTAGATCCCGGCAGGGTCGGTCACCGTAAATCACGACGGCGGCGCCTCCTTTCGCCCACCAGCGAACCGGAGGTGCCGCCGTCGTCCGTCCTACTCTGTTTCGCGGAACTCGTCGGGATCCAGCGGCACCACGCGTTCTTCGGCGTCGACCACTGCGCGTACCGGCGGGACGACCGCTTCTTCAGCATCCAGGAACTCGTCCTCGGCATCCCAGTCGTTCTCGTCAACGGGCGCATTCTCGGCGTAGTCGTAGGCGGGATCGGCTTCTACGGCATCAAGGTGCGGCATGTCCGGGTGCTGTCCGGTGGTGTTCATTGTGCAACCTCCGTTTGTTCGCCACTGACGTGCTTTTTGACGGGGCGCTGGCGGGCGCCACACTTTCATCACAGCACCGCGTGGAGTCCGGGTCAAGGGTCGGCGGGCCAGCCCTCGGGAGGCATCCGGAACCGGCAGTATTAAGGGAACCCGAAACTCTTCAGTGAGGTTTGCCAGCCGAAAATCCGCGGAATTACGCGGTAAGCTGATCGTTGCAATGGGGCCGAACCATGCCCCATCAAGCTCAGGAGCCTCTGTGTCTCAGCACGCCAGTCCCGGCCAGCACCGCGCCGCCCGGTCAGCATCCAACCACGCACTCCAGCCGCCCAGCCCCGAGCCCTCGTCCGCGGATATCCGCCGTTGGCGCCAGTACCTGGCCGACGAACGGGCCGAGGCCGCCGTCTACCGGGATCTCGCACAGAACCGGCAAGGCGAGGAACGCGACATCCTGTTGGCCCTGGCTGAAGCAGAGGGACGGCACGAGGCCCACTGGCTCCGGCTCCTGGGTGAGCACGCCGACAAATCCCGCCAGGCGTCACTGCGCAGCCAGCTGCTGGGCTTCCTTGCCCGCCACTTCGGCTCCGTCTTTGTCCTGGCCCTGGCCCAGCGCGCCGAAGGCCGCTCCCCCTATGCCAAGGACCCTTCCGCCACTCCGGCCATGGCCGCGGACGAACAGATCCATGAGGAAGTGGTCCGCGGCCTGGCAACGCGGGGCCGCAACCGCCTGGCCGGAACATTCCGCGCCGCCGTGTTCGGGGCCAACGACGGCCTGGTCAGCAACCTGTCCCTGGTCATGGGCATGGCAGCGTCCGGCGTTGCCAGCAGCGTGGTGCTCCTGAGCGGTATCGCAGGCCTCCTGGCCGGTGCGTTGTCGATGGGTGCCGGTGAGTTCGTCTCGGTGCGCTCGCAGCGTGAGCTCCTCGCGGCCACAAGGCCCACCCAGGTCACCCTTGCTGCCGCGCCCAAGCTGGACATCGAACACAATGAGCTGTTGCTGGTGTACCTGGCGCGGGGCATGTCCCACGAAGCTGCCGAGCACCGTGTGGCAGAACGGATGGGCCTGCTCTCCTGCGACTGCGATCCCAGCCTTTCCCTGCAGCCCGAACTCCCTGAAGCCGAGGACCAGCACGAAGCTGTGGGAACAGCCTGGGGCGCTTCGTTGTCCAGCTTCTGCTTCTTTGCCTCCGGCGCGATCGTGCCCATTCTTCCCTTCCTGTTCGGCATGACGGGCGTGGCCGCCCTGGTGGTGGCCGGCGTCCTGGTGGGTCTGGCCCTGCTGATGACAGGCGGCGTCGTTGGCCTGCTGTCCGGCACCTCGCCGCTGACGCGCGGCCTGCGACAGCTGGCCATCGGGCTGGGCGCCGCGGCCGTGACCTACGTGCTGGGCCTGGCCTTCGGCACCGTGGTGGGTTAGTGGACAACCTTCCCCAGGACCGCCCGCCAGGCAGCGGACGGCGATCTGCGGGGCGTTCCCTCCGGAACATCCTGCTGGGAATTACCGCCGGCACCACCGCCCTGGTGGTCGGCGGCGTGTTCTACGGCGGCTCGCGCTTTGGGGAGCTGCTCGATATCCGCCTCGGTCCCGGGGCAGTCCAACCAGGGGAAACGGGAGGCGTCCGGCCTGCCGCCGAGGGCCGGCCCGAGGCTCCGCCGCCCGGGCTCGAGGAGGCCGACGAACCCCTCGGGACGCCGGAGCCGCCGCCATACGCCAGCGATTCCTACCAGTTCCTGGCCACGAACGACGACGGCACGCCTGTTGGGTATTCACCCTGCCGCCCGCTGCACTACGTCGTGAACGCGGACCTGGTTCCCGCCGGCGCGCAGGACCTCATCCCCGAGGCGATCGATACCATGTCCCAGGCCACCGGGATCCGGTTCATTTACGACGGCGCCACCACCGAACAGCCCTCCGCGCAGCGTGCCCCTTACCAGCCGGATTCGTACGGCGACCGCTGGGCACCGTTGCTGGTCTCCTGGACCACTCCCGAGGTGGCCCCGCAGCTCAAGGGCAAAGTGATCGGCACCGGCGGAAGCACGCACTTCAGCTACGACGACGGCCCTAAGACTTTCGTGACCGGTAGCCTGGAGCTGGACTCCCCGCAGATCGCCGAAGAACTGGAGCAACCTGACGGCAAGCTGTACGCCACGGCCGTCATCCTGCACGAGCTTGGCCACGTGATGGGACTGGAACACGTGGATGACCACCGGCAGCTGATGTTTCCGGAGATCGGCACGCCGGAAGGCCTCGCGGCAGGCGATCTCAACGGCCTCTACGAACTGGCCGGCGCGCTGTGCCGGAAGGACCTGTAGGCCACTGCAACAGGCGGGCGTTTTTTAGCTACCCGCCGATCGCGGCGAGCGCCTCCTCAACGGTGTCCACCAGGAAGATCCTGTCCCCCATCGGCCGTCCCGCCGCGAGCCGCTTGAGCATAGGCCAGGCCGGATACTCCTGCTGCCAGTACCGGCCGCCAACCAGGACCATCGGAGTAACGGCTTCGCGTGCGCTGTAATAGTTTTCGCATGCGTCCTGGAAGATTTCCTGCACCGTCCCGGCCGCCCCGGGCATGAAGACAATGCCACCGTTGCAGACTTCCAGCAGGATCGCCTCGCGTACGGCGTTGGCAAAGTATTTGGCAATGTGCGTGGCAAAGTAGTTCGGCGGTTCATGCCCGTAGAACCAGGTGGGGATTCCCAGCGACGGCGTTCCGCCGGGAAAACGTTCGACGACGGCGGCCGCCGCCCGCGCCCACGCGGACACGGAGGGGCGGAAGCCGGGGACGGCCCCCAGTGAATCCAGTGCCGCCTGGAAGTCCTGCTCGGGAATGCGGCTGAGGTAGGCGCCGAGGTTGGCGGCTTCCATGGCGCCGGGGCCGCCGCCGGTTGCCACCAGCTTTCCGCTGCCGGCCAGCACCCGGCCCAACGCCGCGGCCTGGGCGAACTCCGGAGTGCCGCGCTGGGCATTGTGGCCCCCCATCACGCCCACCACTGTGGGTCCCGCGACGGCATCGGAGCGGACCAGCTCGTCCAGGGCGTCTCCGATGGCGTGGTCGTGCAGGGCCGAGGCAAGAGTGGCCTCCAGCCGGTGCCGTTGCCCGGGACGGATGCTCCACTGGTAGACAAGGGCATCAGGCAGTTCCTCGTAAGGCGCACGGTCCAGGCCTGCGTACAGCTCCTGGGGCGCATACAGCCTGGACCGGTAGGGATCGAAGGGCACACCTTCAAGCCTGGGGAAGATCAACGCGCCGCGGCGCCGCAGGCCATCTTCAACCCCTGGGTCGAAGGTGCAGCCCAGGAAGATGGCGCCTTCAACGTCGAGGCTCTCCAGTGCTGTGGTCCTGCCGCGCAGATCCAGTGACTGTGCGTGCCAGCCGTGCATGGCCACGGCGCCGGCCGCCACCAGCCTGTCGAAGCTGGCCAGGCTCTCGACTTCAAGGGTCCGCGGACTGGGGTGCAGGCTGCCGGAGGGGTTCACGCTGCCAGCCTAGTCCGCGGCCACCAAACAGAGGTGCCCCCGGCGGAATTCGCCGGAGGCACCTCTGTGTGGGATTTGCTTTGCGGGATCAGGAGACCTGCAGGCCGCCATTGATGTCGTACGTGGCGGCGGTGATGTAGCCGGAATCCTGGCCGAGCAGGAAGGAAATCAGGGCGGCGACATCTTCACGGGTTCCCACACGTCCCATCATGATGCCCTCGGACATCTGGGCCTTGCGTTCGTCAGTCAGAGTGCCGCCCATGATGTCGGTGTCGATGGGGCCCGGTGCGATCGCGTTGACAGTCACGCCGAATTCGCCCACTTCGCGGGCCAAGGCGCGGGTGAACCCGATGATTCCGGCCTTCGAGGCGCTGTAGGCCACCTTGGAGTAGGTGCCGCCGCCGCGCTGGGCAGAGATCGACGAGATGCTCACGATGCGTCCAAGCTTGCGCTCGATCATGCCTTTGAGCACGCGCTGGGAGACGATGAACGTCCCCCGCATATTGATCGCGAAGACTTTGTCCCACTCCTCCACGGTGGTCTCCATGAAGGTCGTCGGCGAGCTTATGCCGGCGAGGTTGGCGAGGGCGACGATGGGCGGGAGTGATTCTTCGATTTCGCTGATCGCGCGGTCCACCGAGGCGGAGTCGGACACGTCTGCCCCTACACCGATTGCCTTGACGGCGCGGTTGGAGCCGATCTCGGCTGCTGCGGTCTTGGCGTCCTCGGCGTTGATGTCCAGGATGGCGATGGACCAGCCCTCGCTGGCCATCCGGTCCGCCGCAGCGCGGCCAATGCCGCGGGCGGAGGCGGCTCCGGTCAGCACGACCGTGCGTTCGGCGGGGAAGGAAGTGGTTGAGCTCATTGCGGGTATTCCTTATGGGTTTGTCGTGGGTGTTAGCGGGTGACGGTGGCTTTGGCGGCTGCCTCGACGGCGGGATCCAGCGCAGCATCACCTTCAGGTCGCTTGCGGGCGTAGAGGTAGGTGGCTACGGCGGTGACGCACAGGCAGAAGGAGAGGAACAGCAGGCCGCTCTGGTTGCTGCCGGTGGCGTCGTTGAACAGGCCCACGGCGTAGGGGGCAACGAAGCCGCCGAGGTTGCCCAGCGAGTTCACCATGGCAAGACCGGAGGCTGCTGCTGCCCCGGTGAGCGCCGCGGACGGCATGGACAGGAACGGGGCGATGGCTCCGTAAATGCCCATGGCCGCGGCGGTGAGGGCGATCAGGGCCAAGATGGGGTTGACCTGCAGGAGATAGCCTGCGGACAGCAGACCCACGCCGGCCAGCACCATGCTGACGGAGCTGTGCCAGGCGCGCTTGCCCGTCTTGTCCGCACGCTTGCTCCAGAAGTACACGAAGACTGCTGCGATGGAGTACGGGATGAGGACGATGAATCCGACCTGGGCGGTGGAGAACTTCCCGAGCGCGGCCACGATCGTGGGCATCCAGAGTCCCAGGCCGTAGATGCCGCAGACCAGGCCGAAGTACAAAGCCGAGTACACCAGGGTGCGCTTGTCCTTCAGCCCCGCCAGGAAGTTGTGGCTTGCGCCCTTGGACTTGGCTGCGAGTTCGGCGTCCATGGTGGTGGCCAGCCATTCACGTTCGTCCGGGTTGAGCCACGTGGCATCCCTCGGGCGGTCAGTCATCAGGACCGGGGTGAGCAGGCCGAGAAGGATTGCGGGGATGCCTTCGATGATGTAGAGCCACTGCCAGCCCTGCAGGCCCAGGACGCCGTCCATCTGGAGCAGCAGGCCCGACACCGGAGCGCCGAGGGCGTTGGAGATGGGCTGGGCGAGGATAAAGATTCCCAGGACCGTAACGCGCTGCGCCGCCGGGAACCACAGCGTCAGATAGAAGAGGATGGCCGGGAAGAATCCTGCTTCGGCCGCGCCCAGCAGGAAACGGATGACGTAGTAGGTGGTCTCACCGTTTACCAGGCACATGGCGGTGGCAAAAATTCCCCAGGTGACGAGGATCCGGGCCAGCCATTTGCGGGCGCCGAAGCGGTACATTCCCGCGTTGCTCGGCACTTCGAGGAGCGCGTAGCCGAGGAAGAAGATCCCGGCGCCGAGGCCAAAGGCTGCCGCGCTGAGGCCAATGTCCTCGCTCATGGTGAGTTTGGCGAACCCCACGTTGTTCCGGTCGAGGTAGGCAACGAAGTAGAGCAGGACAATCAGGGGCATCACACGGCGGCGGACCTTGCGAAGCGTGCGTTCGCCGAGCTCGCCGAGCCCTGCGGACTGCATGGAGAGTGAAGTCATCATCGACCTTTTGTTTGACGGAGGCGGCACCAGGACGTGGGCCGTGAATCCGGGGAGTAGGGGGAAATCCTTCGGGGACAGCTAGAGTCTGATGTCTGACATCTGACTGAAGAACATGAAAAAGATCATAGAATAGTGACCTGGATAACGTCAAGGGGGTCGCCGATGGCAAGGGCGGGCACTGGAAGTCCGGAGGGGCCGAATGGGCGGCTGGCAGCTTCAGGCGTGCGGGCGGTGCACGTACTCTTCGTAGTCCCGGTAAGTCTGGTCCATATGTTCATCCATGATTCGGCGGGACAGTTCGGCGTCACCGGTCAGGATGCTGTCGAGCACCTTCTGGTGGTAGTCGATGGCATGCACCTGGATCTCGGGGACCGCAGACGTCTCCCGCCGGGTCATGTAGAGCAGTTGGCCAAGCTGGCCGAACAGGGCACGCACGAAGGGGTTGCCCGAGGCCTTGAGAACGGCGTCATGGAATCCGATGTCCGCCAGGACAAAGCTCTCCAGGTCCCCCGCTTCGTGGAAGCGTTTCATGTCAGCGATGCAGCTACGCATCAGCTCGGCATGCTCTGGCGTGTATCGCCTGGCGGCGAGGGCTGCCGCGCCCGTTTCCACCATGCGACGCATTTCGATGAGCCCCACCGACACCTGGTCTGCGCCGTTTCCATGCGAGGCGGCCTTGAAGATCGCGTCCAGCCCGGTCCAGTTGTCGGTGGGGTTGACGAAAGTCCCGCGTCCGGCCTTGACGTAGAGGATATTCTGCGCCCTCAGTGCTTTAAGGGCCTCGCGCACGGTGAGACGGCTGACGTCGTAAGCCTTGGCAATGTCGGCCTCGGGCGGGATGGCATCGTGCGGCCGCAGCTTGCCCTCAAGGATGTCATCGAGCAGGCCGTCGACGAGGTCGTCAACGAGTGTCCTGCGGCCCATCCTGGCTCCTGCCTTCGGTCATGCCCCGTGCGGGTGCCTTCAACTTTACTGTCGAAAGCGACCCGGTTCAGCATGGCGGCCAGCGTTGAGGAACTTTCAGTCCACGGCCATGTCCATTTTTACGCCGAACCCGGCGGCCCAGCCTTCTGCCGCCGCCGGGCATTGGCCGGGCGTTAGCCGGGCCGCAGGTCCTTGGCGGCCCGAAAACGGCCTGCTATTATCGTCACAAAGGCAGTATGTCCTATCAAGCGAACATAGGCTGACATTCGCGGTTCCGGCAGAACCGGCATCCGCGGACCACAAGGGAGCGCTCAATGGCGAATCAACTAAACCTCAGCATCGACCGCTCTTCGCCGGTGCCCCTCTACCACCAGGTGGTGCAGGGCATTGAGTCGGCCATCCACACCGGCCTGCTCCCTCCCGGCAGCCGGCTGGACAACGAGATCGACCTGGCCGCCCAGCTCAACCTGTCCCGCCCGACCATGCGCAAAGCCATGGATGAGCTGGTGCGCTCCGGCCTGCTGGTGCGCAAGCGCGGTGTGGGAACCCAGGTGGTTTCCAGTCAGGTACGAAGGCCGTTGGAACTGTCCAGCCTCTACGACGACCTCAGCAACAACGGAAGCAAACCGACCACCGATGTCCTCAGCTTCTCCCACATCGAAGCCGACGAGGCCACCCGCGAAGCCCTCCAGCTACCCGCAGGCGCGAAGGTTTACCACTTCACCCGGCTGCGCAAGGTGGGCGGCAAGCCGCTGGCCCTGATGGAGAACTGGGTGCGCGATGACATCACGTCCATCGACGAAGCGCAGCTCAGCGCACAGGGCCTGTACGGCATCCTGCGCAACGGCGGCGTGAACTTCCGGCTTGCCTCGCAGCGCATCGGGGCGATGGTGGCCAACGACTACCAGGCCCCGTTGCTGGAGACCGAACCGGGTTCGGCGCTGGTGACCATGGAACGCACCGCCGTGGACGACACCGGTCGCAATGTTGAAACCGGACACCATGTCTACCGCGGCGACTCCTACAGTTTCGAAATGACCCTCGTCCAGCGATAACGCTGGACCTAAGAGCGCTGGGCGCTACGACCAAGCCGGCTCCGGGGCACGTCAACGCCTCCGCTGTGCCCTCACACGAAAGAGCAAAATCCATGGCCAACTGGGTATATCCGCTGGGTTCCGCCGCCGACGGCAGCTGGGACGTGTCCCTGGGCACGTCCGACTCGGCA
>DATCVX010000085.1:0-2321 GCA_036566705.1 Arthrobacter sp.
GCAGAAGTTCGGCATCGGTGAGGCGCCGGATATCGGCCTACCCTCCACCGCCTCGGGCATCCTCACGCCGGCGGACCAGTGGGATGGCCGGCAGGAGTACACCGTACTGTTCGGCCAGGGTGTATCCCAGTCGACGCTCCAGACAGTGCGCGCCTTCCAAACCATCGCCAACAACGGCGTTATGCTCCAGCCGCGCCTCATCGATTCGTACCTCTCACCGGACGGATCCGAAGAAAAGGCAGCCCAGGAGCCGCCCCGGCAAGTGGTATCCGACAACACCGCACAGCAGGTCCAGGACATTCTCGAAAGCGCCGTGACCGAGGGGCAGATCAAGGACGCTGCCATTGACGGATACCGGGTTGGCGCCAAAACGGGAACCTCGGAATCGCCGTGCGACGACGGCAAGTCTGGATTCTGCGGGTACACCGCGTCCATCGTTGGCATGGCGCCGATGGACGATCCGCGGTTTATTGTTGAGGTGGTACTGCAGCGGCCGAAGGGCAGCATCTACGGCATTACCCAAGGACCGGTCTTCCGGTCAGTCATGAGCCAGGCGCTGCGGACCTACAACGTCCAGCCGTCCACCGGTGAACCGGCACGGCTGCCGCAATACGCCAAGTAGCACGGCCGCACGCCCCAGCAGCGCCCGCTGACGCAGCACGTCCCGCGGGCACGATCCACTAGCACTTTCGGAGACCCTCTTGTCAGATCACAATGCCCCCGGCAGCAACACCGTTCCGGCCGGGGGATCCGCCACGTCGCAGTTCAGGCCCACGTCCGTTTCCGCGGTGCGCCTGGACAGCATCGGCGAATCCGTTGGCGTGTCCGTTCCCGGCCAGTCGGCAGCGGTCAGCATCACCGGGATCTCCTTGAACTCCCGCACCGTTGAGCCGGGCGATCTCTACGTTGCACTCCCCGGGGCCACGCGGCACGGCGCGGACTTTGCGGCGCAGGCAATAGCCGCCGGGGCGGCGGCCGTGCTGACGGACGACGCCGGCGCACGCCTCCTCGCGCTGTCGGCCGACACGTCCGTTCCGGTGCTGGTGGTTGAGAGCCCGCGGAACGTGGTGGGGCCGCTGTCCGCCCTGATCTACGGCAGCCAGCCTCCGGCCGGCGGAAACCCCACACTGTTCGGCGTGACAGGCACCAACGGCAAGACGACCACCACCTACTTCATCAATGCCCTGCTGCGGGCCCTTGGCCTGAAGACAGGGCTGATCGGGACAATTGAAATCAAGGCAGGCGGAGACCCCATTCCCAGCCTGCTGACCACTCCGGAGTCACCGGACGTCCACGCCCTGCTGGCACTGATGCGGGAGCGTGGACTGGACGCCGCGTCCATGGAGGTCTCTTCACACGCCGTGTCATTCCAGCGCGTGGACGGGGTCGTCTTCGACGTTGCAGGGTTCACCAACCTCACGCAGGACCACCTGGACCTGCACGGAACCATGGACGACTATTTCCAGACCAAGGCGGAACTTTTCACGCCCCCGCGTGCCCGCCGTGCGGTGGTGACTGTCGACGACAGCTGGGGCCGACAGCTTGCCTCCACTACGCAGATCCCGGTCACTACCCTCGCGGCCACATCAGCGGGGGCTCCCGCAGACTGGCAGGTCGCGTCGGCGACGGCGCGCGGACTGGGTACTGACTTCACCCTCACCGGACCCGGCGGCGCCTCCCTGAACGTCCACACCGGCCTCCCGGGCAGCTTCAACGTGGCCAACGCGGCCCTGGCTGCCGTCATGGTCCTGGCCAGCGGCGTGGACGTGGCGGCAATCCAGGCCGCCCTGGATGAACACGACCCGTTCACCGTCGCAGTCCCGGGCCGCATGCAGCTGGTCTCCGGGTCGCCGGCCGCGGTTGTTGATTTTGCCCACAACACCGACGCCCTGGCGCGGGCACTGGAAGCCGTGCGGTCCCCGCAGCCCGGGTCCAGGCTGATAGTCGTGTTCGGCGCCACAGGGCAGCGGGACCAGGGCAAGCGACCGGCCATGGGCGCCATCGCTGCCACCCTCGCAGACACCGTCATTGTGACCGACGACGACCCGCACGACGAGGACGCGGCGGCGATCCGCGCGGACGTGCTGGCCGGGGCCCTGGAGGCGAAGAAACAGGGTTCGCTGGGGTGCGACATCCTCGAAGTCTTCCCGCGCGACATTGCCATCCGGCAGGCTGTGGAACTCGCCGGTCCCCAGGACACCATCCTGGTGGCCGGCCGCGGGCACGAGGTCTGGCAGGAAGTGAAGGGCGTCAACGTTGCCCTCGACGACAGGGTGGAACTCCGGAACGCCTTGACAGCCAGGGGATTCACCGTTCTCCAA
>DATCVX010000086.1:0-3009 GCA_036566705.1 Arthrobacter sp.
TTCCTGAACACCGCCCTGAACCGCAGGCTCACGTTCAAGATCTCAGGGCAGCGCCGGATGGCCCGCGACCACCTGCACGGGCTGATTGTGATCGCCGTTGCCCTGGTCATCACGGGAAGCAGCCTGGGCATCCTGCACTGGCTGAAGCCTGAAGCCACTGTTGGGGACGAGCTCTGGACCACCACGCTGTCCGGTTTCCTGGCCACGGCTGTCCGGTTTACCATGCTCCGGCACTGGATCTTCCGCCGCGCCCGGCACATCTAAATGGGGGCCGGCGCGTTATGCCCGGCCGAGGGTCCGGACGCTGGCGACGGCGGCCAGCACGGCTTGGGCAGCAGCGTCCAAGTCCGGGGGACTGACGGATGAATCAAAGCTGAACCGTACCGCGGTCTGCGCCACCTCGGCGGGGATGCCGAGTGCCGTCAGGACCGGCGACGGCGCGTCCGAGCCTGCCGCACAGGCCGAGCCGCTGGAGCACACCACACCCTGCCGTTCGAGTTCGAGAAGGACAGATTCCCCGCTGGTGCCGGGAAAGCAGAACGACGCCACTGAGGGAAGCCGCTTCGTGGGATGGCCGGTCAGGACAGCCCCGGGCACGCCGCCGAGCACTGCCGCCGTGAAGCTGTCACGCAGCGCAGTCACCCGGGCGCCCGAGCCGGCCTGGTCCAGCTGGGCCAGGGTGAGTGCTGTGGCCAGTCCCACCGCGCCGGCCACGTTCTCGGTGCCCGAGCGGCGTCCGCGCTCCTGTCCGCCGCCGTGGACCAGCGGCTCAATCCGGGTCCGGCCGCGGACATAAAGTACGCCGCAGCCCTTAGGCGCCCCGAGCTTGTGGCCGGAGAGGCTTAGTGCGTCCACGCCGAGCGCCTTGACATCCAGGGGCAGCCAGCCGGCGGCCTGGACGGCGTCCGTGTGGAACGGGATGCCCTGCGCCCTGGCCAGCGCCGCCAGTTCGGCGACGGGCTGGACGGTGCCCACTTCATTGTTGGCGTACATCACGCTGACCAGGGCGGTTTCCGGGCCGAGGACGGCGGCGAGCGCCTCCGGGGTCACCAGCCCCGTCCCGTCAACGGGAACGACGTCCACCGCGAACCCATGGAACCGTTCAAGGTACCGCGCCGATTCCTCCACGGCGGGGTGTTCGATGGCGCTGACCACCAAGCGGTTAAGCCGCGGATCGGCAGCCTGCCGTGCCAGGGCAATGCCCTTCACGGCAAGGTTGTCGGCCTCGGTGCCGCCCGAGGTGAAGGTCACCTCCCCTGCCCTGCAGCCCAGCACATTTGCGACGGCGGCACGTGCGTCCGCGAGCGCGGCGGCGGCGGCCTCGCCCAGGGAATGATGGCTCGACGGGTTGCCGAATTCGCCGGTCAGGTAGGGCCACATCGCATCCAGCACCTCCCGGCGGACGGGGGTGGTGGCTGCGGCGTCGAGGAAAATCACGGTGCGCTCATCCGACGCTCAGCTCAACGTCCAGGCCCAGGTCCAGTGCCGCGACGCTGTGGGTCAGTCCGCCGATGGAAATGACGTCCACACCGGTGGCGGCGATTCCGGCCACGGTCTGCAGGCTGACGTTGCCGCTGGCCTCCACACGGGCGCGTCCGCCCACCAGTGCCACGCCGGTCCGGAGCTCCTCCACCGTGAAGTTGTCCAGCATGATGGTGTCTACCCCCGCGGCGAGCACGGGTTCGATCTGGTCGATGCTGTCCACTTCCACCTCAAAGTGCGTGGTGTGGCCCAGCTGTGCCTTGGCTGCCGCCAGCAGGCCGGTGAGTTTGGCCGGGTCGCCGCCGGTCATCACTGCCAGGTGGTTGTCCTTGGCCAGCACGGCGTCGGACAGGCTGTACCGGTGGTTCGCCCCTCCCCCGCAGCGGACGGCAAAGCGTTCCAGGACACGCAGCCCGGGAGTGGTCTTCCGCGTGTCGGTGATCCGTGCGGCGGTGCCCTCGGTGAGCTTCACGAATTCCGCCGTCTTGGTGGCAATCGCGGACATGCGCTGCACCAGGTTCAGGGCGACGCGTTCGGCCAGCAGCACGGAGCGGGCCCGGCCGCTGACCCGGGCGAGGTGCGTTCCGGCGTCGAACGCCTCACCGTCGGCGACCAGCAGCTCCACGTCCGTGTCCGGGTCTATGAGCAGCATTGCGTCCCGGAAGACGGTGGCGCCGCTGAAGACGCCGGGTACGCGCGCGTTCAGGACCGCCGTCGCCCTGGCCTCAGCCGGGATGAGGAGCTGTGAGGTGATGTCACCGGCGGGAGCGTCCTCGGCGAACGCCCGCTCCAGGATCTCCCGCACAGGCGCCGTGGGGAGGGCCAGGTCAAACACGGAGGATTCAGTCATGGACAAGGCTCGCTTTCGGGCGGGTTAGGCAGGTCTCTTCAAGTTCTTCGTGGATGCCGGCGGTTTCGGCCGGGCTGTCGCTCCGGTAATGCGTGCCCAGGGATTCGGTACGCTCCCGGGCCGCAGCGACGAGCAGCCGGGCGGCCAGCAGCAGATTGGCATCCTCATGCCCCCGCGCGTCGCCGTCAACGGGCACCAGTTCAGGACGGACGACGCCGGCCCACGCCTCAAGCGCGGCCCCCGCCTCCCCCAAAAGCACCCCGTTCCGGAGCACCCCGGCCTTGGCAGTCATCAGCCGCCGCAAAGCGTCACGGGAGAAGGTGGCTGGCTGCGTCCCGTCGAACCCATGTGGCAGCTCCGGAGGTCCCGACAGCGCCGTTGTTGCGTGAGCGCCCGCACCGGCCGCCGAGCTTGCGAGGCGGTCGCCGGTGCGAGGCGCGAGTGCAGGCGCCGAGGGACCTGCGGAACTGCCCCCAAGGAAAGACTCAACAGCCCTCCGGCCAAAGACAAGACCTTCGAGAAGCGAATTGCTGGCCAGCCTGTTCGCGCCCTGGACGCCGGTGCAGGCGACTTCGCCGGCGGCGTAGAGCCCGGGGACTGAAGTTCTGGCGTGGAGGTCGGTGGCGACGCCGCCCATCCAGTAGTGGGCGGCCGGGGCGACGGGCACAAGCTCGCGG
>DATCVX010000087.1:0-2291 GCA_036566705.1 Arthrobacter sp.
GTGTTGTAGAGCCACAGACCGCCGCCGGCCAGCACCAGCAGGGTGAAGATCACCAGGGTGGCGATCCAGGCACGACGGCGGGACTTCTGCCGCGTGCTCCGCTCCCGTTCCGGCGGGAAGCCCAGCGGGAGTTCGTCGGCTTCGTGTGGTTCATGGAGGGCGGCCGCTTCGGCGCGCAGCCCGTTGCCGTCGGAGTGGTTGTTGACCGGGGTCCGGAGCCGTCCGGTGGGGGCATCGTCCAGGAAACTGGCGCCGGTGAAAGCGAAGGCTTCGGTGGCGGGACTGCGTTCGGGCGTCGGGACGTGGTCGTTCGGATCCGTGGGCGCCTCGTTGGCCGGAACGTCCGGGACCGACACGCCGGCGCGGGCCGCGCGAAGCGCGCGGCGGAAGGCCGCCGCATCCTGGAACCGGTCGGCGCGGTTCTTCAGCAGCGCCTTGGCCAGGACACTGTCCAGCGCCGGCGTCACCTCGGGATTCACGCTGCTGGCCGGCTCCGGGATTTCCCGGACGTGCTGGTACGCGACCGACACCGGGCTGTCGCCAATGAACGGGGGCCGTGCCGTGAGCATTTCGTAGAGCAGGCACGCGGCGGAGTAGAGATCGCTCCGGGCGTCCACGGTTTCACCCCGGGCCTGCTCCGGCGAAAGGTACTGTGCCGTGCCCACCACGGCCTGGGTCTGGGTCATGGTGGCTGAGGAATCGGCGATGGCCCGGGCGATACCGAAGTCCATCACCTTTACGGCGTTGGTACCCTCACAGCACATCACGTTCGCCGGTTTGATGTCCCGGTGGACGATGCCTGCCTTATGGCTGTATTCCAGTGCCCCGAGCACGCCGAGGCAGAACTCGATGGCCTGGTCAATGCTGACTTCCTTGGCCCTGATGAGGTCGCGGATGGTCTTGCCTTCCACGAACTCCATCACGATGTACGGAACGCGGACGCTGTCGTCGGTACCGTCGGGAACCGTGTGCTCGCCGGTGTCGTAGATGGCCACAATGGACGGATGGTTCAGCGCAGCCACAGCCTGGGCTTCGCGCTTGAACCTTGCCTGGAACTGTGGGTCCCGGGCCATGTCGGGGCGGAGCAGCTTGATGGCCACGGTCCGGCCCAGCCGCTGGTCCACCCCGCGGTGGACGTCCGCCATTCCGCCGCGGCCGATCAGCCCGCCCAGCTCGTAGCGGCCGCTCAGAACACGCTGGTTATCCACCGGGAGGCTGTCCTCACGGTGCGACGGTGTACGTGGCGTGTCAGTCACTGCGTGTCCCGGCGGCTACGGCTTGCAGGTGGCGGGCACACCCGGCAGCTGTCCGGTGGTGCAGCCGGGCAGGGCGGACTGGCTGGCAGTGGCCGACGGCGAGCTCGTGGTGGGAGCGCTGGTGGCGGTCGGGAGCGGCACGGCGTAGATGATGGTGACTGCTGATCCCTTCGGCACGGTTCCGGTCGGATTGATTTCCAGTACAGTTCCTGCCGTTTCCGCGCTTTGCTGCGGAAGGACCGTGACCGATAGGCCCAGTGTCTCCAGGGATGACTGGACCTGGCGGTAATCCTTGCCCAGGTAAGCCGCGGAAATGATGTTCACGGTTTCGGGCGTCGGGGTCGGCGTTGGGGTGGCGCTGGTCCGGGTGGGCGTGGGCGTTGCCGACGTCGACGAAGCCGACGGGCTGCTGCTGGTGGCGCTGGTGCTGGCCGAGGTCTCCCCGGACGTTTTGCTGCCGCCGGAGGGGAACAAGATTCCCTGCTGTGTCAGGAAGAAGCCAACAAGGGCGAACAGAACCAGCAGGACCAGGGCGATGAGGGGCCAGGTCCAGGGGCTCCGGCCGCGCCGCTGGGGCTCGTCGGCCGGTTCGTCGTCGTACGTTTCCTCTTCCTGGACCCACGTGCGTTCCGCAGCGAGGGCATCCGCCCGCGACAACGCACTGGCCGCTCCAGTGCCAGTGCCGCCGGCGTTGGCCGCCGCGGTTCCGGCCGCCAGGCCTGCGGCCGCACCTGCGGCACCGGCGCCGAGCACCGGCAGAGCGGAAGTGGACGCGGCCGAGCTGTCCTTGTGCCCGCCGATGATGCCAGTGGGCGCGGTGGCGACATTCACCGGAGCGGTGATGGGGCCGGTGGCAGCTTCGTACAGGAGCATTCCGGGGACGGCGGCGTGGGCACCGCTGATGTCGCCGTTGCGGATGGCCTCGGCGGCCTCGGACAGCTTGATGGCGTTCGCCGGCCGGTTCTTGGGATCCTTGGCCAGCATGGACATCAGCAGGGCGCGGACGGGCTTGGGAAGGGTTTCGGGCAGCGGCGG
>DATCVX010000088.1:0-5605 GCA_036566705.1 Arthrobacter sp.
GACGTCTACTCGGGCGGCAAACTGCTCCGCTACTATGGCCGGCTCACAGTGCTCGGAGGCCTGGCCGCCATTATCGGACCCGTCATCGGCGGGCAGCTCGCAACGGTCACCGACTGGCGTGGAGTCTTCCTGTTCCTTGCAGCCGTAGGAATCGTTATCCTGGCGGCTTGTCTGGCGGTCTTCCGGGAGACGCTGCCCGCAGACCGGCGCGTCAAAGGAGGCTTCTCCCACACCCTCAACGATTTCCGCCGACTTCTCGCAGACCACGTGTTCGTCGGAGCCGTGCTGATCACCGGCTTCAGTTACGCCGCGATTTTCGCCTACCTGAGCGGGGCAACATACATACTCCAGGGCATGTACGGTCTGTCCCCGCAGGGCTACTCGTTGGCGTTTGGCCTGAATTCGTTCGGCTTTATGGTCTTCGGATTCGCCGCCGCCCGCCTGTCTGAACGCTGGTCCGAACGCGGAACGCTCACCCTGGGCTTGGCCATGGCAACCTCGGGCGCTCTCGGGCTGCTTGCCACTGCACTCCTGCACCTGCCGCTGGCCGCCATCATCCTGTCCTTGTTCGCCATGGTCAGCGGCGTGGCCGTCACCAGCCCGCCAGCGACTTCGCTGGCGCTCAAGGACTATCCCGACATCGCCGGCACGGCCTCTTCACTCCTGGGGCTGGCGCGTTTTGCGTTCGGCGGGCTCGCCGCGCCCCTCGTAGGCATCGGCGGGGCCAACGATGCGGTTCCCTTCGGCGTCGTGGCGTCCGTGTCCGCAGCGGCGGCCGTACTTAGCCTTGGACTGGTCAGGCGGCGGCGCACCTGAGGTGGTTCGACCCCGCAGGGGGCTCCGACTCCGGACATAAAAGGGGGCCGGCGGTGGCTGGGGAGCGTGGCCTGGTCTCACCCTGAGGCCATCACACCGCCGGCCCCGGCATGTTTCCCAAACCCCACCTTGGGAGCGAACACGGCGGCCAAACCGCCGGTTCACTAAGTCGCACTCCTAATCTATTACCTAAGTCCACGAAGCGCACGGGTCACTTTCCGGCGGGTCGTTTTTGCAGGAAGTACGACGGCGGCCCTCAGGCCGTGCGGTCCACCGCCTTCAGGATCGCCTGGCCCAGTTCGGCCGGCTTGGTGAACTGGGGCCAGTGTCCGGTGGGCAGGTCCACGTACTCCACGTCCCGGATCCGGGCGAGCTCCGCAACAAAAGGATGGCCGGCGTCGATCCACTCCGTCAGCAGCGACGACGGGAACTCGCACGCGATCACAGTGGCCGGGACGTCGTACCGGCGAACATCGTGGAGGTGCTGCTTGTCGTAGGCCACGCCCTTGGGCTGCGGGATGGCCCGGGACCGGAACTGGGTACGGAGCCCGTCCGTCAGGTCCACCAGGTCGGCGTCCTCGAAACCGTCCCACGGCGGAAGCGGGATGTCGTCGCCGTCGGCCGGCAGTTCATTGTTGATCACGTCGCCTTCACCGAGTGGTCCGCTGTCCACAAAGATGTTCCGCTCAATGCGGTCCGGCCGGGCGTCGGCCACGCCGTGGATGATGGCCCCGCCGCCCGAGTGGCCCACCAGGACCACCTTGCCTTCAAGGGAATCCAGTTTCGCCACGACGGCGTCGATGTGGGTCCGCAGTCCGATGCCGGCGCGTGAAGCGTCGGCTGATTCGAGGCCGGGGAGGGTCAGCGGGTGGAGGCGGTGGCCGGCGGCGGCCAAGGGAGGAGTGACCTCATCCCACGACGACGCGTCCAGCCAGAATCCGGGTACCAGGATGATGTCCATGACCCGAACCCTACCGGTGCTGCTCCGGCCCCTCAAGGGTCACGGCACAGGGCGGGAATCAGCCCTGGACGGAAGCCGTCCCGCGCATGAGCGAACGCAGGTGGTCGCCGCGGCAGGGGATCGCAGCGTCCACCAGGGCGCGGCTGTGCTCATGGGCGGGGCTGGCGAAGAAGGCTTGCGTTTCCGCAACCTCAATCACCCGCCCGTCCAGCAGCACAGCCACCCGGTCGCACATGTACCGGACCACGTCCATGTCATGCGAGATCACGATCAGCGACAGCCGGTGCTCGCGCTGTAGCCGCAGCAGCAGGTTCAGGACGGTGCGCTGGGTCAGCGCATCCAGGGCCGAGGTTGCCTCGTCGCAGATCAGCACCTGCGGATCGAGCAGCAGGGCCCTGGCAATCGTGGCGCGCTGGAGCTGCCCTCCCGAGCACTGCCCGGGCCGCCGGTCCAGCATCGATTCATCCAGCTCCACCTCGGCCATGGCGTCAGCAATCCGCCGGGCGCGCGCTGCGGCGGTCAGCCCGCGCCGTCGCAGCAGCGGTGCCTCCATGCTGGCGCGCAGGGTCATCCGCGGATCGAAGGAGCTGTGGGGCTCCTGGAACACCAGCTGGACGGCGGTTGCCTCCGGTGCGCTGCCCGTTTCTTCCAGGTGACGGCTGATGGCGCCGCGGGTAACCTTTTCCAGGCCGACGACGGCGCGGGCCAGGGTGCTTTTGCCCGAGCCTGACTGGCCCAGGATGCCCAGGATCTCCCCGCCCTTCAGCTCCAAACTCACGTCCTCGAGGACGGTGTGCCGGCGGCGGCGCGGGCCGAAGCTCTTGTGCACCCCGGCGAGGGTGAGGACGTCCCGTTCGGCCGGTGCCGGCCGGCGGCGGGAGTCCGGCGCCAGCTGCGACGCCGCGAGCAGCTCACGCGTGTAATCCTGCTGCGGGGCGGCCAGGACCCGGGCCGTGGGTCCGCTTTCCACGATGCTGCCCTCATCCATCACCAGCACACGGTCGGCGAACGGGGCCACGGAGGCAATGTTGTGCGTGATGTACAGGACGCCGAGTCCCCGTTCGCGCCGCTCGCGGTCCAGCAGCTGGAGCACCTGCCGTTCCAGCATCTTGTCCAGGGCCGACGTCGGCTCGTCCGCCAACAGCAGTTGGGGACGGCCGGCGAGGGCGACGGCGGTCATCGCGCGCTGTGCCATCCCTCCGGACAGCTGGTGGGGATAGGCGCGGAAACCCCGGACGGGGTCCCCGAAACCGACCTCGTGAAGCATTTCCACCGCGGCATCCCGGGCCTTCGTCCCGCGCAGGCCGCCGTGGATCCGCAGCGGCTCCAGCAGGTGCTGGCCGATGGTCCGGTTGGGATTGAACATCCGCTTGGGCTGCTGGAACAGCATGCCCACCTGGCCGCCGCGGACCGCCGTCAGCTCCTGCTCGGCCGCGGCCGTGACATCAACCGTACCCAGCCGGATGGAGCCGGATGTGATACCCAGCTGCGGCGGCAGAAGCCGCAGGCAGGACAGGGCGGTGAGGGTCTTTCCTGATCCGGAGCCGCCCACCAGCGCCACAAATTCGCCCGCGCCGACGGACAGCGACAAGTCCCGGACGAGGGGAGCCGCGGCACCCGCGGCCGTGCCGCCGTCGTACGTTCCGGCAGGCCCAAGGTTCCGGACCTCCAGGCCGCTGATCTCCAGCACGTTGTTCAGGCCGCTCATTTCGCCTCCGCCGCGGGCAGGAGCAGCGGACCGGCAGCCATGTGGGCCGCGCGCTGCCCCAGCAAAGTCACGCACAGGGCAACCACGAAGATCGCGAGGCCCGGCGCAAGGATCCCCAGCGGGGCGCGTTCGGTGAACGGCTGCGCGGCCGCCATCATGGAGCCCCAGTCCGACTGCGGCGGCTGCACCCCGAGCCCCAGGTAGGACAGGGCGCCCACGCTGATCAGCAGCTGGCCGAACCGCAGCGTGGCCTGGCCCAGGATGGGGGCGGCCAGGTGCGGGATGACGTGCCGGAAGATGATGAACGACGGCGGGCAGCCCACCACGCGCGCGGCCTCCACAAAGCCGCGGCTTGAGACGTCGTAGGCGAGGGTCCGTGCCAGCCGCGCGAAAGGCGTCCAGCCGGTGACGGTCAGGGCCAGCAGGAGCGGCCCGAATCCGGTGCCGAGCGTGGCCACGATGAAGAGCGCCACCACCATCTCGGGAACCGCGAGCAGCACATCGTTGGTCCGGGTGAGGAATTCGTCCAGCCAGCCGCGCCGGCGCGCGCTGAGCACCCCGGCGGCCACGCCGAGCACACACGTCAGCACCGTGGCCAGCGCGGCCACGGACATCGAGAACCGGCCGCCTTCGAGGAGCCGGCTCAGGGTGTCGCGGCCCAGGTGGTCGGTTCCCAGCCAGTGTTCCGCGGACGCCGGGGCGAGGCGTGCGGCAAGGTTCTGCTCCGAGGGCGGATACGGATAGATCCACGGTGCGATGAGGACCGCCAGGACCATGACGGCGAGCACGGCACCCGCCGCGACGGTTGCGACCCCGCGCTGATTCACTGTCCGCTTACGCATAGCTGCCTTCCACGGCCGGGCTGAGGAGCCGGTGCACGAGGTCGGCGAGGGTGGTCACGGTGACGGCGAGGGCCACAACAACCACCACCCCGCCCTGGGCCAGCGGAATGTCGCTGTTGATGACGGCGTCGAACAGCAGCCGGCCCATGCCCGGTACGGCGAAGATGACTTCCACAATTACCGAGCCGCCCAGCAGCCCGGCAAACCAGACGGCGAAAAGTGTGGACAGCGGGACCAGCCCGTTGGGCACCACGTGGTGAAGGATCGCCTGGGCCTGGCTCAGGCCCCTTGCGCGGGCAGCCGGAACGTGTTCCGCGGCCGCGGCTTCGATCATGCCGGAGCGGACAGCGGAGGTGAAGTAGCTGATCGGGCGCAGGGCCAAAGTGACGGCCGGCAGGACCATCGACGCCGGGCCGGCCCAGCCCGCGGACGGCAGGACGGACAGCTTGAGCGCGAAGACCAGCACCAGCAGCGGCGCTACCCAGTACTCGGGCATGGCGATGAAGGACTGGGTGACGGTGGTGATCACCCTGTCGGTGGCCTTCCCCTGCCGCAGCCCGGCCGCGATCCCCAGCGGCAGGGACACCACGACGGCGAGGCCCAGGGACAGGACCACCAGGCTGAGCGTCACGGCCAGGGCCGGCAGGACCTGGTCCGCCACCGGCGTCCGGCTGACATGCGAAAGTCCCATGTCGCCGGTGGCGATCCGGCCGAGCCAGCGGAAATACTGGAGCGCCAGCGGATCCTGCAGGCCCAGGCTGAGGCTCAGGGATTGCACGGCGGCGTCATCCACCACATCCCCGGACACCCGCGACCTGATGATCTTGCGGACGGGGTCCCCGGGGGTGAAGTACGGAATCAGGAACACCGCGAAAGAGGACACCACAACGGCCGCCACCAGGGTGGCTGTTCTCTTGGCGATGAAGGGAAGCATGGCGGAGGAAGGTTACTGGGAGGCCGATTTGGCCGTCTTGGCCGTGAGGACATAGCGGGACAGCGGGTCCTGGACGTAGCCAAGCACGCTGGTGCGGACGGCGTCGGTTGCCTGCTCGTTGACCAGCCAGATGTTGACGGCCTGTTCGGCGAGGATGTTTCCGGCGTCCGCGTACAGCTTGTATCGCTCGTCGGGGTCGACCGTCTTGGCCGCTTCGCCCACGATCCGGTCGTAGTCCGCGTTGCAGAAGTGGCTGAGGTTGTAGGACCCCGAGCAGGTGTAGTCGGCGGTGAGGAAGCCGATCGGATCGGCGATGTCGATCAGGCGGTTCCGCTGGCTGAGCA
>DATCVX010000089.1:0-17536 GCA_036566705.1 Arthrobacter sp.
GTACTGATCGCCTGGGTGGGAACGGGACCGGTCTTCCTGCTCAACGCCGTCAGCTTCGCCGGCGTCATCATCTCGCTCCTAAGGATCCGCACTTCTGAACTGACCCTGGCCGCCCCCGCAGCGCGCAGCAAGCACCCGGTGATGGATGGCCTGGGCTACGTGCGGCGGCGGCCCGACCTGGTGCTCATCCTCGTCATGGTGAGCGTCATCGGGGCCTTCGGCATGAACTTCGCCATCACCAACGCGCTGATGGCCACCGTGGAATTCAGGGCAGGCCCGGGGGAATTCGGGCTTCTCGGTTCCGTCATGGCCGTCGGGACGCTCGCCGGTGCCCTGCTCGCCGCCCGCAGGTCAGGCCCGCGGCTGCGCTACCTCCTGGGCGGAGCCATCGGAGTGGGCATCTTCTCGCTGCTGGCCAGCGCGACGCCGTCGTTCTGGTTCTACGCCGCCGTGCTGATCCCGCTCGGCCTGGCCTGCATCACCTTCCTGAACAGCTGCAACACCACCATCCAGCTCACGGTGGAGCCACAGTTCCGCGGGCGGGTGCTAGCCCTGTACCTCGCCATCCTGCAGGGCGGGACTGCTGTGGGGGCGCCGCTGCTGGGGTGGATCGGCACGGAATTCGGCGCCCGCTGGTCAGTGGCCGCGGCGGGCGCCATTGTGCTGCTGACCGGCCTGTTCGCCGTCATCGCCGTCAACCGCCGCAGCCCGCAGACCTTCCGGACCCAACTGCGGACAGCGTTTCCCGGGCGCCGCGCCACGGCCTGACGCCCGCACTGTGTGCGAGAGCGTCCGGGAAAAACCGACATCGAGTGATAGAGCGTCCGGGAAAAGGCGACATGAAGTGAAAGAGCGTCCCGGAAAAACCGACAGGAAGTGAGAGAGCGTCCTGGTGGGCGGGGGCTACTTAGCCGGGGCCGTGTTCTTCCCAGGCGCCGCAGTCGAGCCGCGCACCACCAGCTCCGTCCCGAGCTCGATCCGCTGCGGCAGTTCCTCGTCGCCGTCCAGGTGCCGGAGCAGCGCGCGCATGGCGGTCTCGGCCATCTGGACCACAGGCTGGCGGATGGTGGTCAGGCCCGGCTCGATCCACTCCGCGGCGGGGATGTCGTCGAAGCCGATGATGGACAGGTCCGCCGGGATGCGGAGCCCGGCGGTCCTGGCCGCGCGGTAGGCGCCCATGGCCTGGTCGTCGTTGCCGGTGAAGATCGCCGTGGGCCGGTCATCCAGCGCGAGCAGCTCCCGGGTTCCGGCCTCGCCGGCCTCGATGGAGAAGTCGCCCGGGACCATAAGCGCCGGGTCCACCGGGATGCCCGCACGCCGCAGCGCCGAAACGTAGCCGTCCTCGCGGGCACTGCTGCACTGCAGGTCCTCGCGGCCGCCGATCATCCCGATCCGGCGGTGCCCCAGCTGCAGCAGGTGCTCGGTGGCCGAGTGCGCGCCGTCCCAGTTCGCCGCGCCCACCGTCATCAGGTCCGGTCCCGGCTGGCCCACCGGATCAATCAGCACCACCGGGATCCCGAGCGACTTGATCCGCTGGATCTGTTTGGCGTCCAGCTGGTACACGGCCATCAGCAGCCCGTCCGACTTCCGCTCCGCCACGTTCGCCAGCCACGGCCGGATCCGCGAGCCGTCCATGTTCAGGCTGCTCACCACCGTGCCGTACCCGGCGTCCTGCGCCACGCGCTCCACGCCCTCGATGATCTCCAGCGCCCACTCCGACCCCAGGCCTGGGAACACCAGGTCGATCAGGCCGGCCTTCTGCCGCCGCTTGGCCGGGCGTCGGGCATAGTCGCGCCGGGCGATGATCTCCTCCACCCGGGCACGCGTTTCCGCCGCCACATGGGCGTGGCCGTTCAGCACTTTGGAAACGGTGGGGACCGAGACGCCGGCCTCCCGGGCAATCTCACTGATCGTTGCGCGCCCGGTGTCCTGCTTGACCATGGAACCCACCTTTCCCGCCGGAGCACTCCCCCGGCCCTACGAGTTTTCGGAAAGTCCCCACGCCTGGATCCGGCCGCACATGCCGTAAATCCTGCTGGTTTTCCGTTTCCCCATGGTAGTCCGCGCTTCCTGCAGATAGAAACTTTCGGCAATTTCCAGAGACTGCAACTGCTGCCGTGTCGCCGAGGCCTGCCGCTCCGCACCTTCCGCCAGCAAGGCCTGCCAGTCCGGCGTCCGGGAACTGACCAGCCGGGCCGCCGCTGCGTGGAAACCTCCCAGGGCGCCGGGCCCGGAGTCCAGCACGGCGGCCTTCAGGGCAAAGTACCCGTCCAGCGCCAGATCCCGACGGCGGCGCGCGGCCGCCTCCGCTCCCGGGTCACCGCCGTCGGCATCACCGGGCTCCAGTGCCGCCGCGCGACCGTACGCCGCAGCGTCCGCCAGGTGCGCGGGCGGGAACGTCATCACGGCGTCGCCGTTTTCCGGCAGGCCCGCGTTCTGCATCACCACCAGGACGCGCAGGTCCCCCGAATCGTTGACTGCACGGTGGATGGTGCCGGGCGTGAACCACAGCACCACCCCCGGCTCCAGCGCAGTGGACGTGAACCCGCGCGAGTCCAGCGTCTCCAGCCGGCCCGTCCCCTGCTGCACCACGTAGGCTTCGGCGGACGCCGTGTGCAGGTGCGGGGTGCCGCCGGCCGCGCCGTCCGCGGCAGGCCAGTCGTAGATGCTGACCTCGGACAGGGCGGTGGCGCCCGGGAACGTGGTGGCAGCCATGGTCAGGCCCAGGCCTCCAGTGCGGTCTTCGCCGCCCCTGCCAGGTCGGCTGCGGACTGCCCGTCCACCTCACCGTCGGAAATGACGACGGCGTACCGGTACGTGAGCGGCCGGCCCGCCTGCAACGGGACTGCTTCGCTGAAGAACGGCGCGGCGCCCAGGCACGCGAACATGGACGACCGGGCGAACCACTGGTTCGGGGCGCCCGGGTTGGTGCCGTCCTCCACAAACGTGATGCTGGAGAACCGGCAGGTGTCATCGTGCCGGCCGGTGAAGGAGATCCATTCGGAGCGGGTGCCCATGAACTCGTCCTGCCCGGTACCGGCCTCGGATCGGAACTGCCCGCCGGTGAACGACCGCGGCCCCCGCCAGAACAGCCCGCCGTAGCCGGCATCGTCCCGGCCCTCGGTAGTGGGGCTGCCGATCTCGATGACGTCCGGCGAGATGTTGGTGATTTCCGTTTCAAAGAGCAGCACCCAGGCCGGAGTTGCCGGAACATCCAGGATCTGCACGTTGAAGCGGCGCTTCTCGGCGATCACGGGCGTCCCGTCCTGCGAGCTCCACACGAGTTCCTCGGCCGCGGTGATCCCGGCCCCTGAGTCATTGATGGCGGTGAAGGCCTCGTGGGTCATGGCGCCGTTGTTGTCCAGGTTGGCGTAGCCGGTGGCGCGGGTGTAGGTGGCGCCGCCCCAGAAGTTGTCCTTGCCCACGTTCGGCAGTGCCAGCGACAGGCCCTTGTGCCAGACGTGGTCCCAGGGCCGGAAGATGGTCACTTCGTCGCCGCCCAGGGTGGTGAGCGGATGGAAATACGGCCGCGGGCTTTCGTACTGGCTGTCCGTGGGCCTGTAGGTGTAGGTGGCGATCGCCCGGCCGCCGGCCGTGAAGGTGAGGGCGGCGCCGTCGTCGGAATAGCTCAGCTGTGTCTGTTCAACTGCGGCGGTTGTGGCGGTTGCTGCGGGGCTGGTCATGGGTGTCTCCAAAAATCGTGGGGGCGGTAAAGGGGTTGGTGCTTAGACCGTTGCGGGGACGGCTGTCGACGCGTCCAGGACCCGGGTTCCCAGGCCCTCGCCGTCCATGCCGCCGTAGAAGGGGTGGCCGGGCACAATCTCGCCGCGCCGCACGGATGTGCCCGTGAAGGCGGAGGCGTAGATCGCGGCGGCGAGCTCAAGTGTCTGCCGCGCGGAGTCCGCGCCGGCCGGGAGCGGCCTGCCGGAGTCGAGCGCGTCATACATGGCCAGGAACTGGGCCGAATGTCCGCTCCCGCGCTCCAGCGGCTGCGCGTCCCATGCGCCGGTGACCTCATCCTCGTGGCCCGGCGCCGGGGTGACGGTCCAGTTGTCCGTGGCGTAGCCGTACAGGTGGCTCAGTTCCACGGTGGCGAATTCGCAGTCGATCCGGATGTCCGAGGTCTCCCGCGGGGAGAGCAGCGAATTGATGATGGTGGCCACGGCGCCGTTCTCGAACCGCACCAGCGCGGCGGACAGGTCCTCGGTGGAGGTGGCGCGGGCCTGCCGGGAGGCGATGGCGGTGACCTCCTGCCACGGGCCCAGCAGGTGGAGCAGCAGGTCGAACTGGTGGATGCCGTGGCCCATGGTGGGGCCCCCACCTTCGGCGGCCCAGGTGCCGCGCCACGGCAGGTCCCAGTAGCTGTCCGGCCGGTACCAAAGGGTGTCGCACCGGGCCACCAGAGGGCGGCCGAACCCGCTGCCACCGATGAGCTTCCGGGCAGCGGCGGCGGCATCGCCGAAGCGGTGCTGGAACACGCAGGAGAACTGCGCGCCGCCCCGCGCCTGGGCGGTTTCCAGCCGGTCGAAGTCGGCCAGGGACAGCGCCGGGGGCTTTTCCGACAGGACATGGACGCCGGCCGCCAGGCATTCGAGGGCCTGGTCAATGTGCATCATGGGCGGCGTGCACAGGTGGACGATGTCCGGCCTGGCCTCCACCAACAGCTCGGTGAGGCTCAGGTACCGGCCCGCGATGCCGTGCTGGTCCGCGAACGCGTCCAGCCGGGCCCGGTCCACATCGCAGGCCGCCACCAGCTCCGCCCGGCCGCCGGTCCGGGCCAGGTTGTCCGCGTGGACCGCGGCGATCCCGCCGGTGCCCACGATGGCCACTTTGTACGTTCGCATCTGAAAATTCTCCGCCTTTGCAGTTCTTCACTGGATGGTGCTGGTCTGTTGCTTGCTCGCCCTTGGGGCCGCCCGGAGCTACCGAAACTTTCATGCGTGGAGCATTAGTTTCCGAAACATGCCCGAGCCGTATTTCCGGCCACCCTTCAACCGTAAGAAGCGTGATGCAGTGAAGTCAATGGTTTTCGGCCCTAGAAACTAAATACAAATTTCTGATAGTTTCTAAAAAACTGATTCCTATGTGAGGAGACGCCCGTGAGCGGTGCCGCCGAGAAACAAGCACTCCCCCGCGCCGCCGGGCCGGACGCCGTCGAGCACCTCATTGCCGAGATGACGCTGGAGGAGAAGCTCGCGCAGCTGGCGGGCGTGTGGGTGAACGCGTCCACGGACGGCGACTCCGTGGCGCCGCTGCAGAACCAGATGGCCGGCGACGCCCGCTCCTGGGATGACGTGATCGCCAACGGCCTGGGCCAGATCACCCGGATGTACGGCACCACGCCGCTGGAACCGCTCGACGGCGCCCGCCGGCTGGCTGCCGCGCAGGAGCAGATCATGGCAGCATCCCGCTTCGGGATCCCCGCCCAGGTGCACGAGGAATGCCTGGCCGGCCTCGCCGTCTGGAAAGCCACCGCCTTCCCCGTCCCCCTTGCCTGGGGCGCCTGCTTCAACCCGGAACTCGTCCGTGAGATGGCCGGCCTGATCGGCGCGGACATGCGGGCACTGGGCGTGCACCAGGGCCTGGCACCGGTGCTGGATGTGGTGCGCGACCTCCGCTGGGGCCGAGTGGAGGAGACCATCGGCGAGGACCCCTACCTGGTGGGGACCGTGGCGTCCGCGTATGTGCAGGGCCTGGAATCCGAAGGGATCGTGGCAACGCTGAAACACTTCGTGGGCTACTCCGCCTCCGTGGCCGGCCGCAACCACGCCCCCGTATCCATGGGCCCGCGCGAACTGGCCGACGTGATGCTGCCGCCGTTCGAAATGGCACTCAAGCATGGCCGCTCGCGTTCGGTGATGCACGCCTACACGGACGTCGACGGCGTTCCGGCCGCCGCCAACCGGGCCCTGCTCACCGGGCTGCTCCGGGATGACTGGGGGTTCGCGGGAACGGTGGTGGCCGACTACTTCGGCGTCGCCTTCCTCAACGTCACCCACGGCGTCGCAGCCGACCTGGGCGAGGCCGCAGCGCTGGCACTGACGGCGGGAGTCGACGTCGAGCTCCCCACCGTGAACTGCTACGGCAACCCGCTGTTGCAGCGCGTCCGCGACGGCGCAGTAGACGAGGAGCTGGTGGATACCGCGCTCCGCCGCGTGCTCACGCAGAAGCAGCAGGCCGGGCTCCTCTCCCCCGATTTCGATCCCGCCCCGCCTGCCCTGGCGTCCGGCATCAACCTTGATCCCGCCGGGCACCGCGGGCTGGCCCGGACCATGGCGGCGCAGTCCCTGGTGCTGCTGAAAAACGGAACGCACGACGGCGGCCCGGCCCTGCCGCTGCCCGCTTCCGCCGTGCGGTCGCTCGGTGTGGTGGGCCCGCTGGCCAAGGACCCGTTCGCGATGCTGGGCTGCTATTCGTTCGACGCGCACGTGGGCGCATCCCACCCGGACGTGCCGATGGGCATCTCGGTGCCCACCGTGGCCGGGGCCGCCTCCGATCGCTTCGCCGGAGTTGTATCCGCGGCCACCGGGACCTGCGAGGCCATCACGCCGGCGGAGATTGCCGAGGCGTGCTCAATCGCCGCCTCCGTGGACACGCTTGTGGTGGTGGTGGGCGACAACGCCGGGCTGTTCGGCCGCGGCACCTCCGGCGAAGGCAACGACGCCGCGGACCTCCGCCTTCCCGGCGACCAGCACGAAATGCTGGACCAGGTGGTCACCGCCGCCGCGGCCGCCGGTACGCGCACCATCGTGGTGGTCCTCAGCGGCCGCCCCTACGCGCTGGGGGAATTCGCGGGCCGGGCGGACGCCGTCGTCCAGGGTTTCTTCCCAGGCGAGGAAGGTGCCGGCGCGCTCTGGGACGTCCTCACCGGCGTCGCCAATTTCTCGGGGAAGCTGCCGGTATCCGTGCCGCGGACCTCCGGCGGGCAGCCCGGCACCTACCTGCACAGCCGGCTGGCCGGCCCCACCGGCGTGAGCGCCCTGGACCCGTCGCCGCTGTACGGGTTCGGGCACGGGCTGTCGTACACCTCGTTTGAATTCTCAGGCCATCTGGCCAGCGCGCCTGCGGTGTCGACGTCGGGCTCGGTGACAGTGGGCTGCACGGTGACCAACACCGGCGCGGTGGACGGCGCCGAGGTGGTGCAGCTGTACCTGGAAGATCCGGTGGGCGAGGTGGTGCGGCCGGTCCGGGAGCTGATCGGCTACGCGCGTGTGGAACTGGCCGCCGGGGCCTCCGCCGCGGTGGAGTTCACGGTGCACGCGGACCGGACGTCCTTCACAGGGGTGGACCTGAAGCGCGTGGTGGCGCCGGGGCTGGTGAAGCTGCACGTATCGACCTCGAGCACTTCCGACGTCCACACGCACGAGGTGATCCTGCACGGCCCGCGGCGCGTGGTGGGTTTCGAACGCGAGATGCTCACCCCGGTCACTGTCACCCCCGCGCAGGCGAACTAAGCCAGCGGGCCGGTGCGGCGCAGCCAGGACTCGACGTCCGCACCGGCGTCGCGGACTTCTTCGCCGCGCACCGCGAGGCCTTCGCCGATGACCCCGGGGCACGAGCAGGCGTGGCAGTGTCTGTTGTGACGTGTACTGCCAGTTCCTGTTAGGACCTGCCCGGGCCTCGTACCGTTGGAAGCATGGATAACAGCAAGGACATCCGCGAGTTCCTCATGAGCCGGCGGTCGCGCATCACGCCGGAACAGGCAGGGTTGCCCGCGTACGGCGGTGTGCGGAGGGTCGCCGGCCTCAAGCGTGAGGAAGTGGCCATGATCGCCGGCGTCAGCACGGAGTACTACGCCCGCCTCGAACGGGGCAATCTGCGCGGAGTGTCCGAAGCCGTCCTTGACTCACTCGCGGGCGCCCTCCAGCTCGACGAAGCCGAACGCGCCCACCTGTTCGACCTCGCCAGGGCAGCCGCCCCGTCAAAGGCAGCAGGGACACGCAGGCCCCAGGCCAAAATCCGTCCCAGCGTGGAGCTGATCCTGGCCGGCATGACAGGCACGCCGGCCTATGTCCGCAACTCCCGGATGGACATTCTTGCCGCGAACAGCCTGTGCTTCGCCCTCTACGCGGACATCCTCAGTCGGGACAATATGCCGCTGAACCTCGGACGGTTCATGTTCCTCGACCCCCGTTCCAAGGAGTTCTTTGTCGAATGGGACACCATCGCCGATGACCTGGCCGCCGCGCTCCGCTCCGAGGTGGGACGCAACCCCCGCGACCGGGCACTGAACGCCCTGATCGGCGACCTCGCCACCGGAAGCACCGAATTCGCCACCCGCTGGGCCCGGCACAACGTCCGCTTCCACCGCACGGCACGCAAGACACTGCGCAACCCGCTGGTAGGCGAGATCGAACTCACCGGCGACTCCCTGGAACTGTCCGGCGACGGTCTTGCGGTCATTGTCTACACGGCCGAGCCGGGCAGCCACGCACGTGAACAGCTGGATTTCCTGGCCAGCTGGAGTGCCGCCCAACCTGCACCCACGGCACCCGCCGCCGTCGACATCCCGCACGGCCACGATCAGCCCAGCTGAACCTCCCGCCGCACACACAGGATCAGCGCGAACGTAAAGTTGAGGCCCTTGGAAAACTGGGGGCCAAATGTACGTTCGCGCGTAAGTGTGTGCGTCAGGACTTCGCGGCCCGGATGGCCCGGCGCACGGCGGCGCCCAGGACAGAGATCAGCGGAACCAGGCACACCAGGGTGACCACGGTGTTGGGGCGGAAGGTGACATTGACGCCGTCGTTCCGGTAGACGCCGAGCGGCAGCACCATGCCGCCGCCCCCTCCGCCGGAAGCGCCGTCGTCGCCCTCGTTGCCGCCGCCGAAGCCGAAGGAGACGAGCGCCACCGGGATGACCTCCTGCCCGCCCAGCTGGACGGGCGGGCCGTACGCCCTGGCGACGCCGACGTTTTTGAACGTGTCCACGAGGTTGGAGAAAGTTTCAGCCATGCCTCCACCGTAGGCCCCGGCGCCCGGGACCGCCAGACTGCCCACCTTGCCACATCTGTCGATTATCGATACTATTTGACCGTTAATCGACACCCAAGGAGACCTCATGGGAAAGTTCACCATCCTCGCCCTGCGCATCGTGATTGCCATGGTCCTTGCGGGTTCGCTGTTCGTCCAGGTGCGGATGGTGCCCCTGGTCTCGGCCGACCTCGTCGACGCGGGCGCACCCGACGGCCCGCGCATGGCCCTGCTGGCCATCATCGTCCTGGGCATCGTGTGCGTCCAGGTCACCGCCGTGTGCGTGTGGCGCCTGCTCACGATGGTGCGCCGCGGAACGGTCTTCTCCCACGCGGCCTTTCGGTACGTGGACGTCATCGTCGGCGCGATCGCCGCCGCCTCCCTGCTGATGTTCGGGATCGCAGTGATCCTCGCGCCCGGCGAAACGGCGCCCGGCGTTGTGCTCCTGATCTGCGGGGCGTCCCTCATGATCGCCGGCGTTGCCCTGGTGGTCCTGGTGATGCGCACGCTGCTGGCCCAGGCGGTTGCCCGCGACGCCGAGGCGCACCACCTGCAGTCCGAACTCGACGAGGTGATCTGATGCCCATCGTCGTCGATATCGATGTGATGCTGGCCAAACGGAAGATGGCTGTCGGCACGCTCGCCGAACGGGTGGGGATCACGCCCGCCAACCTTGCGGTCCTCAAGAACGGCCGGGCCAAGGCGGTGCGCTTCACCACGCTCCAGGCCTTGTGCGAGGTGCTGGAATGCCAGCCCGGCGACCTGCTGCGCTGGGAGCCGGAGCTTCCCGCCTCCCTGGACGCGGACGACGGCGGGCGGCCGCTTTCCGAGTTCAGCTAGCCGGTGCCGCGCGGGATAATGGATGTATGACGGACCAGGACCACGAGTTGTGGGATGAGTTCGACCGGCTCAAACCCGCCGGCCGCGACCGCGTGGAGGGGTATCCCGGCGGAGAACCTGTGGGGTTTGGCTTCCGCACGGGCGTGCGCAGCGCCCGGGTGGCCCTGGGTTTCGCCGTGTATGCGCTGGTCCTCGGAACTGTGCTGGTTTCGCTGGGAGTCATCTACTTCATCAGCGAAAGCCAGTGGCTGATGCTCGGACTGATGGCCATGATCGAGGCCGCCTTTATCTTTGCCTTCCTGAGACTGGTCCGCCAGGCCCGCAACCGGCGCTCCCTTCAGTAGCCTGCCTCGGCGCTCAGCCGGACACAGGCCCGCATCTCCTTGAACCGCCGTGAGGGTCAGCCGACGTTCCGGATGATCTCGATGAGCTCATCAACACGGACGCCGTGCTTGCGGGCGTAATGCACCAGGTCGCGGGCCTGCTTGATGACCTGTCCGCGTTCGGGGATCCCGGCCACGGAGATGCCGCGGCCGCGGCGGAATTCCAGGAGTCCCTCGTCGCGCAGAAGCCTAAGGGCACGAAGGACCGTGTTGGTATTGACGCCCAACACCGCAGCCAGGTCCTTGGCGGGCGGAAGGCGCTCGCCGGGCTTGGCCTCACCTTCCGCGATGGCACGACGGAGCTCCATGGCGACCTGCTCGAAGAGGTCGGTGGGGTCATCCTTGCGCACCTTGACTGTCAACATGGTGCTAGTAAGATTAGCATCATCTTGGGAAAAACAGGAGGCAGTCATGGCTGTCACCGATGGCCCCCGGACGCTGCGTCCTCAGGAGCCGTCCGATAAAACAGAAACCCCAGTCGTGCTGATCCCGGAGGCGAGGCAGCGTGCACGGCGCCGACGCACTTTCTACGCGTTTGCCGTTCTGTTGGCCCTCCTAGGGGCATCACTCGCCTTCTTCGGCAAGCCGGGTCCCCCTCCGGATCTGGCTCCGCGGCAGGACACCGCCGCGGGCGCGCCGGCCGTTGCCGCCGGCCAGGACAGGCCCGCGAGCATCATCGCCCACCATGGCATCTTCCATTTTGGCTGGATCCTCGTATATGACGACGGCAGGGTGATCCAAGCCAAGGAAGTCGTACCGATGCAGCGGCGGCTGTCCGACAAAGGCCTTGAACTCGTCCGCTCCGGGGCAATTCATCCGGGGTCCCTCATGGTGAAGCCCCCTTCAGAACTACCGGATGGCATCTGGATTGACCCCGAGGCCGCGGAGTACACGCCCTCTGCGTACGCGGCCTGTTTCGACCCGCCCGGCCTGTCCCAGGAAGGGATGGGACCGGCCATGGCTGATCTTCGCGAGCTGCAGCGCGGACGGGAACGGACCTACCCCGATGTCAATATCCTTAGCCGGCAGTTCGACCCCTGGGCGGGCCCGTTCGACTGCTTCGAGGTAAAGACCCAGGAGATTCCCGAAACCGTCGCCGCCATCAGAAACGCAGGCTTCACGGGGTTCGCGGAGTCGGCGGCCGGGCGGCAGTACGGTTGCGCGGAGATCAGGCTGGGAGTGCCCGTCCTGTGCTTCCACCCCGTACTGCCGCACGGTTCATGGGTACTGTGGGGAGGTTGAGCGGACCATCCGGAATTCCGGCAGGCTTTCCCACTCAGCGGGCAACTGCCCGCGTTTGCCGTCAGGCCGGAAGTCGTGTTTGAGGTAGAAGGCGAGCGCCCGCGGATTGTCCTCGACCACCCAAAGGTAGGCCGGAGACTCCCCGATGGCGGCACGCAGCAGGGCCGCGCCGAGTCCGGTGCCGTGCGTCCGCCTCAGCGTGTAAATCGAATACAGCTCAAGCTCTTCCGGACCGTCCTCATCACGGCCCGGACCGGCGTCGGCCAATCCCACCACCTCGCCGTCGGCGTCCACGGCGATGATCCGGGGGTCAGGCACGTCCAAGTGGGGCCGCCGCCGTTCCACGCGTTCGGGGATACTGTCGCGCCGGGCGCGGAAGAACTCCGGGGTCAGCAGGTGCGGGTAACACTCCTCGTGAGCCAGGGTGTGCATCCGCACCACCGCTTCGGCGTCCTCCGGGCCGGCCTGGCGAAGCTGAAAGTCCATGCTCCCAGCCTAACCAGCCGGCTGTCCGGCCCAGCCGACCTTGCGGAGCCAGCCGGACAGGACGGGCAGGACCACGGAACTGTTCATGGCGCCGAGATGGTCGAGCCCGGGAAGGACCTGCACATCCCATCCGGCGGCGACGAGTTCCTCCCGATGCGCGGCAAGGGGCCCACCGATCCGCACCTGGACGCCGCCCCATTGCGGGCTGTAGTCGATCTGGTCGTCCGCGCCGGCGAAGGCGAGCCGCGCCAGGTCACGGGGCACGGCGGCGGCCGAGTCGTCGAAGTCCTGGAGTGCTTCGTAGAGGGTGACGAACTGGCGTGTCTGGGCTTCGGTGGTCTGGACGGCGGCGGAGTCCCAGTCGCCCGGTTCGGCGTCGTCGACCGGAACCCAGGCCGGGTCCGGCTCCAGGGCGGACATCGCGTGCGCGGCGCGGGTGACCGCCAGCATGCTCCGGTACGGCCCGTCCAGGGGCGGAAAGCCGCCCATGGCCAGTGCCCGGAGCCGGTCGGTGCGAAGGGCAAGCTGAAGTCCGCTCAACGCGAGCCACGAGTAGCCGTAGTACCCGAAGACGTCGGCTCCCGCGGCGTCCGCGATGGCGAGCAGGTCAGCGGCGAGGTTGTCCGGAGTGAGCGTTTCCGCCGCCGGCTGCGCCATCCGGTGGCCTTCGTAGTCAGCCACGATCACCCGGTTGGACCCGGACAGTCCGCGGACCAGGGCGGGACCAAGGTCAGGGTCACCGCCCCATTTGCGCATGGTCTCGGCGTCGGCGGGCGCATACGGCTCCAGGCGGGCCGGCAGCAGCAGGGCCGGCCCTTCGCCATGGATGGTGACGGGGATGATCGACCCGTCATGGAGGACAGCCTCGGAAGTTTCAGCCATGTTTGATCCCGCACCTTTCAGACGACTCAGCCGGTGGGCTTGTTACGGCGTTTTCTCAATCCCATCCAGGCGGAGATGGCCAGGAAGAGGCCGATACCGCCAAAAATGACCGTCAGGACAACGCCCACGCCTCTAAGAAATACGCCGTCGCTTTCATATCCGACCACCGTTGCCTGGCCGGGATCGGACAACCGGTACCGCACCGTGACCTCTTCGCCGACCACGGGGTGCTGATGATAGTCCACCATGATCCACTCGTAGTGGGCTGATCCGTCGGCCGACTGGAACTCCACTTTCATCTTGCGGTCGGAGGCCTGCGCCTGGTCGTGGAACTCAGTGACAGTTCCGGGGACCTGCTCTCCGGTCCGCACCAGCTCAGCGTCGGCATTGATCTGGAGCGTGCCAACAACTATCAGGATCGGGCCGAGGCAGATCACCAGCGCGGAAAACGCGAGGTTGGCCCGCATTCCCCACGATGTCTTGGGCTTGCGGTTCATAGTGGCGTTGGGCGAGGTCACGCACCCATTCTGCCGCAGCACGAGTCAGCCGGTCACCGCGGGAAGCAGGGAACGGCGGAGCCATTCCTCCACCTCCCGTTGCGAGCGCAGCCTGACGACGGCGACGTGCGGGTATTCGTTAACGAAGTGCGGCATCAGCTCGGTGTACTTCCGCCGCGTCCGGATGGCCCAACGGACTATGTGGTCACGGTCAGTGAAGAACGTCCGCAGCGGCGCCTCGAGGTTGCCGTTCCACAGTTCAAGGCGGCGCAGACGACGTCGTATGGTCCGGTTCACGACGCGCGGCAGGGTCACGCGCACGAAGGGAAAGTCGATCCAGACCAGGAGGTCCGCGCGCTCAGCCAGCAAGGGCCGCGCGGCATCGTACTGCCACTCCGTGGTCCAGGCATCGGCGCTGATGAATGAGCGCAGATCGGCGAGGAACTCCGGCCGCGGCGTCCAGCCCGGGCCATGGAAGATCGCGTCAATCTCCAGGTGCGGGCCGCCGGTGATCTTGGCGATCCGACCAGCCAGTGTCGTTTTGCCGGCACCTGACACCCCGGCCACCAGAACGCGCTTCGGCCGGCGCGGAAGTGGCTGGTCATAAGAACGCATAAATTGACCCTACTGGCAGGCGCTGTCCAAAGCCTGCTGGGCAAAGTCCGCCAGCTCCGTAGTTTCGGACGGTTCACCCGGCGTGAGCGTTTCGGCCGCTTGGGTCACAAAGACGGCCAGTTGCCTGGATCCATCGGCGCTGCTCATCGCAATCGACCGGTAGCCGGGAGTGCCGCCGCCGTGGCCATAGTAGAAATCATTCGTGCAGTGATCGTCCCACTTGTAGAGTCCGTAACCATACGGGGCCGTCGGGGGGCCTTGCATTTCCTTCACCATGGCCGGGCTGACGAGGTCCCCCTCCAACAGGGCAGAGTAGAACCGGTTCACATCCTCAACGGTGGAAATCACGCCGCCCGAGGCAGACCCTGCATGGAAACCGGCATCCGCCACGTCCACCAGTTCGCCGTCGATCATGAGGTAGCCATGAACCATGGTGGCGGGGGCTGGTCCGGACCGGCTCAACAGCGAACCGCCCATACCCAAGGGCTCAAAGAAATCGGCACGGAGCACGTCTCCCAGGCTGCGGCCGCTGACGCGTTCAACGATCAGGCCTAACGCCACATAGTTGGAACTTGAATATTGAAACCGCTCGGAGGTGTTCGGTACCCACGCCTGCGTGCCCGCCAACGCAAGCCGTTGCTCCCCCGTCATGGGGGCGTCCAGTACCTGCTTCAGGGGACCCGACGCGGCTAGCGCACCCTCAAAGTTCGGCATTCCGGACGTCTGGTTCAATAACCTTCTGACGGTGATGGGTTCCGGCGGACTCATCACGGCATCAAATTCCGGCAGGTACTCGCTCACCAGAGCGTCCAGGCGAATTCTTCCCTGCTCCACCAGCCTGATCACGGATGCAGCCACCATGGACTTGGTAATACTGGCCACGTGGAACGAATCTCCGCTCTCCGCTGAGTCCTTAGCCTTGCTGTCCCGGACCCCGAACGCGCCGGACCAGGACCCGTTCCCAGCCTTAGCATGGATGAGGACAGCCGAGCCTCCGGCGTTGAGCTGATCGCGGCCGAACTGTTCGAGATCCGTCTTGAGCGAGCTGATTGCGGCCGACGGGCCGGGGGAAGGCCGGGTGTCGGGCGTGCAGCCACCCATCCCCACCAGCAGGACAAATGTGCCCAGCAGGGCGGCACTGCGGACGGATGAACTGCGAATCCGCGTCATGACCATCGCCAACAACCTTTCCAGCCGCCCGGAATCTGACGCCCGGGAAAGCCACATCCCGTCATCTTCGATGCTCCTCAGGCAGCCGGGGAGAGTCAACACGTCATGACCAATGAGGGGCCGCCCGGAGCCCCCCGGGACATACCCCTTGCTAGGCTCCGACCATGACTTCCCAGCCTCAGACTTCCGCCGACGATGTCATCCACCAGCCGGCGCGCGCCCAGTTCGGTGCTTTCCTGGACGAGCACCGCGCCGCGCTCAATGACTGCCTCAACGGGCTGACCGAGGAGCAGGCCCGCAGGCGGCTCGTGCCCTCCCGCACCACGCTGCTGGGCCTGGTGAAGCATGCGACGTTCGTCGAAAAGGTTTGGTTCGACGAAGCCATCACCTGCCGGACACGCGCCGAGATTGGTATTCCGGCGACGCCGGACGGGTCGTTTATCCTCGACCACGGCGACACCATCGCCTCCGTCCAGCAGGCACACCGCGAAGCCTGCGAGGCGTCCCGGCTCGCTGCAGCCTCCCTGGGGCTCGACGATCTGGTCCAGGGTAACCGGCGGGGCCCGCTGCCGCTGCGCTGGGTTTACCTGCACATGCTGCGGGAACTGGCCCAACACTGCGGCCATGCCGACATCCTTCGCGAACAGATCCTGGAACAATAATCAGATTTGGAATACCAGACCGCCGTAGGGTCTGGGATGCAAGACCGAGGAAGTCGCTCATATCTGTACTTAAGCAACAGGCTGGCCGTACTTTGGAATACCAAGTACCATATTTGTCAGCCGCTCACTCCCCCAGGCGGCCTTCCCCAAGGAGCCAATGATGTGCCTTCATGACCACACTTCCGCCCCCGCACTGCCGGCCAATCTCCCCCGCCGCGGCATCCTGGCAAGCGCTGCCGCCCTCGCCGGAATCTCCGTGGCCACCATCGCCGCCCAGATCGGCGGCGCCCCCGCCGCCCACGCCGCCGAACATCCCTCCGGTCCCAACTACCACGGCAGCCCCCTCGCCCATCCGGCCGTGATCATCGAGGGCGGCACCATTGTGGACCCCAAGACGGGTGAGGCCGTGGAGGACGGCGTCCTGGTGCTCGACGGCGGCAAGGTGGCCGCCGTCGGAACCCGCGACGCCACGCGCAAGGCTGTCGCCGCCGTCGCCGGCCGCGCGCAGGTCCTGAACGCCACGGGCCGCTGGGTGCTCCCCGGCCTGATCGACGTGCACGTCCACGCCAATGCGTTCGCCGATGCCCGGGCCATCCTTCAGGGCGGCGCCACCAGTGTCCGCAGCGGCTCCAGCAGCTTCTACCAGGACGTGGCCCTCGCCGCGCTTCCGGGCTGGGCGCCGGGCGTCTCCCCGCGCATGACCCCCGCAGGCCTGTTCATCTCCCCCGAACTCGGCGATTCACTGCTGGCCGACCCTGACCTGGCGCCGCTCGCCACCCTCGCCGGCGGCGTCAAGGACCCCGCCGACCTGGCCTACCTGACCCGCGTCAACCTCACGCGCGGGGCCCAGGTCATCAAGACCCGCGCCAACCCGCGGGCCGGCCTGCCCGAGCAGGATCCGCGCGAACTGGTCTACAACCAGGAGCAGCTCTCCGCCGTGGTCAAGGCGGCGAACGGCGCAGGTGTGCTGTGCCATGCCTACAGCGCGGAGGGCATCGACGGCGCCGTCCGGGCCGGGGTGCGCAGCATCGAACACGGCGTCTTCGTCACCGAGGGCACCATCAGCGAGATGGCCCGCCGCGGAACCTACTTCACGCCCACCATGGACGCGATCACCTCCATGGCGGCGTCCGCCAATCCGATCTTGGCTGCACGCGGGCAGGAGTACACGCCCATCCTGCAGGCCGCCGTCCGCGCCGCGCACGAAGCAGGCGTGACGATCGTGGCCGGCACCGACTCCTTCGGGACTGACGTCACCCCGATCGGCACGGAAGCGCGGCTGCTGGCCGAGGCGGGCCTGTCCCCGCTGGAGGCCCTGCGGTCAGCCACCGTCCACGCCGCGCGGCTCCTGGGCCTGGGCGACGACGGCGGGCGGCTGGTGCGCGGCGGGTTCGCCGACGCGATCGTGGTGGACGCCGATCCGCTGGCCGATGCCTCTGCCCTGGAAAAGGTCAGTGCTGTGGTGGCGCAGGGAGCGGTGGTCCGCAACGGACTCTAGGTTTCGGAAGGCTTCGGCGCGGCTGAATCCGCCACGGTGAACTTCTGTTCGATGAACTTGAGCAGCGGCCGCGAGTTCAGGCAGACCAAGTACATCAGGAGCCCGGCAATGAAGATCAGCAGCCCCGCGGTGGTGGCCGTGAGCAGGAACGCCGTGACGAAGAGGATGCCGGCGTTGCCCAGCGAGACCCGCTTCTGCGCCCCCAGGCAGTACAGCGAGAGACGGTAGAGGTCCCGGGTCCGGAACGTGAACCGGGACAGCAGCAGCATCGCCGTCACGCCCGCCGTCG
>DATCVX010000090.1:0-2189 GCA_036566705.1 Arthrobacter sp.
AACCATTGATGTCCCGATGATGCACGGCCTGCAGGAAATGGCCTACGCAGAGGGCCCAGGCTGGCAGGCCGTGGACCTGCCTTACGGTGCGGGTTTCGTCATGCGGCTGGTGCTCCCGGCTGAAGATTCCGACGGCGGTGCTTCCGCACTCAGGGCGGACCGGCTGGCGGAGGTGGCACGTGCCCTCGACGCTGCGGACCCTGAGGATGTTGAGCTGGCACTGCCCACCTGGGACCACAAGAGCCACTTTGACGTGCGGGCCATTCTTGAGCAGCTGGGGCTGGCGGAGACCTTGACTACCACCAGCGACTTTGACGCGATCCAGCCGGGACTGATGATCACCCAGGCCGCACAGGACGCCAACATCACCGTGGCGGAGAAGGGGACGGTGGCCGCGGCCGTTACCCAGATCAACGGCATGGCTACCAGCGTCGGGCCACAGCCGGCGCGGTCCATTAGCTTCGACCGGCCGTTCCACTACCAGATTGTGCACGTAGGAACGGGCCTGCCGCTGTTTATGGGGAAGGTCGCCGACCCGAGGTAGGCGCGACGTCGCCGGCCGTGACTTCTCCGGCCGCTCTTAGCGCCCGGTCCTGCGGGTATTGCGGCGGCGCAGCAGGGCCCCGTAGCCGGCGAACAGCCGCGGCAACACGAGGTAGACCGCCACCGGGACCACAACGAGGGTCAGGACCAGCGCGCGGAGCACCGGGTGCCAGCTCTCGGTCAGGGGTGCAACCACTATCATGCCGACGGCGACCAGCGGGAAGATGGCCAGCCACGTGATGACGGCACGGACGTGGATGGACGGGGCAGGCGGCGGCTGGACAGGAGCCGAAGCCGGAACCGGAGCCTGAGCCGGGGAGGCTGAGACTGAGGCGGGAGCACTCGTTATGGGGTCGAGGGTGCTGTTCATGGCTAACTCCAACTGTTTAGTTGCTTTTGATAAAACGAGACTAATGCGGGCTCCCCAAAAGTGCAACTACTTAGTTGGAAACAGGTAGAATCGTGGCATGGCATGGAACACTGACCGCACCAAAGCCCTGCTGCTGACTGCCGCCACGGAGGAGTTCAGCGACAAGGGCCTTGCCGGTGCGCGGGTGGACCGCATCGCCGCTGCCGCCGGAGTGAACAAAGAACGCATCTACCAGTACTTCGGCAAGAAGGACGACCTGTTCGACGCCGTTTTGGCCGCTGAACTGGTGCGCGTGATGACGGACGTCCCCATTGAAGGCCACGGTGCCGCGGCCGTCGGGGAGTACGCGGGCAGGCTTTTCGACCGTCACACCAAAGACGGCTCCCTGGCCAGGCTCCTGTTCTGGGAAGGCCTGGAGCGCGGGCGAAACACTGTGGACCGGGCAACGCGGGCGGACCATTGCGCGGTAAAGGTGGGCCAGATGCTGGCAGTGCTGCCCGGCATCGACCGCACGGACGCGGCCGACCTGGTCCTGACAATCGTGACCCTCTGCGACGGCTGGACGGTGCTGCCCCAGATCGACGCACTCCTGGCGGGCTCCGCCCCGGACCGCCTGGACCGCCGTCGGGCCTTTATCGTCCGGACGGCGACGCTGGTGGCCGAGGACTTGCTGGAAGGGGCGCGGCGGGAAGATGCGCTGCTGGAAAACTCACAAAGCTAGCGCGGACCGCCCTGCCAGAGCGCGTCGAACGGGGCTCCGGAGGCCACCCGGTTGCGGATCCCCGCGGTGACAAAGTCCTTGGCCGCCCGGGCGGCTACCAATGGCGTCGAGCCCTTGGCAAGTTCCGCGGTCACCGCCGCAGCGAGCGAGCAGCCGGCGCCCGACACCGCCACCTCGCCCACCTTGGGGGCGCTGAGGACTTCGAGCGTCTCGCCGTCGTAATAAACGTCGACGGCGTCCGGGCCTTCCAGCCGCACCCCGCCCTTGGCCAGGACCGCGGCGCCGCTGAGCTCATGGATGCGGACGGCCGCGGCCTTCAGGGATTCGACGTCGGTGATCGCCAGGCCGGACAGCGACTCCGCCTCGAAGTGGTTGGGTGTGACGAACGTTGCCAGCGGCAGGATCTGCGCCTTCAGCGCCTGGTCCGTATCCAGGGCATGGCCCGGCTCCTGGCCTTTGCAGATCAGCACCGGGTCCAGCACCACATTGCGGAACCGTCCGTTTTTCAGTGCCGCCGCGACGGTGCCGATGGTCGCAGGGCTGCCCAGCATGCCG
>DATCVX010000091.1:0-3623 GCA_036566705.1 Arthrobacter sp.
CCGCCGAGACCATGGAGGAAGAGTGCCACGGGATACCGGACGCCGCTGCTTCCGGGAATGACAGGCGCCGCAATTGACCAGTTCGTGGGCGCCCTCTGCAGGAACGTGGAGACGAAGGATCCGGAACTCATCTCCACCGAGGGAGGCCCGGTCCGGGAGGGTTCCGCCGGCGCGGAGCAGGCCGCCAGCCCGGCGGTGCCAAATCCGGCCGCCGCGAACTGCAGCAGCCTGCGCCGGGTCAGAGCGGACTCGTCCATCCCCTGATGATAGGCGCAGCTGCCAGCGTTGGAGATCAGCACAGAGGCCGGTGATCCCCGGCCTCCGCCGCACCGTAGAATGGATGCCGGATGGGTTGACCAGGCGGCCGCGCGTCACGCAAGTGGCTCGAGGAACGTCCGGGCTCCGCAGAGCAGGGTGGTGGGTAACGCCCACTCGGGGTAACCCGCAGGCCAGTGCCACAGAGAACAGACCGCCTGGATCGCGCCGTTTTGAAAGCGGCACGAACCAGGTAAGGGTGAAACGGTGGTGTAAGAGACCACCAGCTTCCCGGGTGACCGGGAAGGCTAGGTAAACCCCACCCGGAGCAAGGCCAGACAGGACACGTTTGAGGGCTGCCCGCCCGAGTGTCCGGGTAGGCCGCTGGAGGGCGTCGGCAACGGCGTCCGTAGATGGATGGCCGCTACTCCCGCGCTGGTAACGGCACGGGAGCACAGAACCCGGCGTATCGGTCAACCCATCCAACCAACCCCAGCCGGGCAGCCCGGCGCCGCATGTGAGTGACTTCACGCCCGTGGGGGCCGTTCAGGGCCCCCCTCCAGCCTAGAATGGAGAGCGAACGTAGAAGTTCTGCCGCCGGGTCTGCGTTCGCAGCCGGTGGCTTTTCTTTGCGCTTCTCCAAGGTGTCCGGGGTGGACCGAATCCCCGCCGACGCTCGCGCCCCGGAACACCTCCGGCGGCCGCCCTCCGCGTACGAGGACGTATGTGGTTGACCCAAGGAAGGTAGTTCTGTGAGCCAGACGTCAGATTCTTGTCTTGATACGTGGATGGGCCGGGAGGCTCTCGCCGAGGCCATGATCCCGGTGATCGGCCGGCTGTACCGCGAAAACAACGTGGTGACCAGCATTCATGGCCGCAGCCTGATCAATAAGTCCACCATGAACATCCTGAAGGCGCACCGGTTCGCCCGCCGCATGAGCAAGGATGAGCTGCTCCTGGAGGAAACAGCCCCGCTGCTGAACACGCTCGCCGGCCTGGAACTGGGCGCGGCAGCGATCGACATCGCCCGCCTGAACCAGAAGTTCAAGGCTGAGGGCGACGGCGCCACCCTGGAAGAATTCCTCCGCGCCGAACTGGCCGAGGTAGTGGGCAAGCGCGGCGCCGACGACCGCACCAGCACCGACGTTGTGCTGTACGGCTTCGGCCGGATCGGCCGCCTCCTGGCCCGCCTCCTGATCGAAAAGGCCGGCGGCGGCCACGGTCTCCGCCTGCGCGCCATCGTGGTACGCCGCGGCTCGGACAAGGACCTCTCCAAGCGCGCCAGCCTGCTGCGCCGCGACTCGGTCCACGGGTCCTTCGAAGGCACCATCCGCGTGGATGAGGATGCCAACACCATCACCGCCAACGGTGTCCAGGTCCAGGTCATCTACTCGGACAACCCGGCCACGATCGACTACACCGCCTACGGCATCCACAACGCGCTCGTGGTGGACAACACCGGCCGCTGGCGCGACGCCGAAGGCCTGTCCCAGCACCTGCAGAGCAAGGGCGTTGCCCGCGTGCTCCTGACCGCTCCGGGCAAGGGCGCGCTGAAGAACATCGTGCACGGCATTAACCACGGCAGCATCGAGGACACTGACCAGATCGTGTCCGCAGCGTCCTGCACCACGAACGCCATCACCCCGGTCCTGAAGGCCATCAACGACAAGTTCGGCGTGATCCACGGCCACGTGGAAACCGTCCACTCCTTCACCAACGACCAGAACCTGATCGACAACTTCCACAAGGGCGACCGCCGCGGCCGCTCCGCCGCGCTGAACATGGTCATCACCGAAACCGGAGCGGCCACTGCCGTGGCGAAGGCGCTGCCCGAACTTCAGGGCAAGCTTTCCGGCAGCTCCATCCGCGTCCCCACGCCGGACGTTTCGCTGGCCATCCTGAACCTCAGCCTGGAAAACGGCACCACCAAGGATGAGGTGAACGATTATCTGCGCCAGATGTCCCTGCATTCGGACCTCCGCAAGCAGATTGACTACATCGACTCGCCCGAGGTCGTTTCCACGGACTTCGTTGGTTCACGCCGCGCCGGCATCGTGGACGGCCTGGCCACCATCTCCAACGACAAAAACGTCATCATCTACGTCTGGTACGACAACGAATTCGGCTACAGCTGCCAGGTGGTCCGGGTCATGGAAGAGATGGCAGGGGTCAACCCGCCGTCCTTCCCGGCGAAGGAACCTGCGGCAGCCCTCGCAGCCATCGCCGTCTGATTCCAACTTAGGTTCCGTGCACTTTCCCGGCTGGTTCTCTGGAATCAGCCGGGAAACGGGACCACACTGGTGGCATGGACAACGAAACTCTCCACGACACCACCCTTGAACACGCCCTTGATGTGGCAAAGGCCAACCATAAGGAGGCTGTCCGGCTCCTGGAGGATGCCCGGGCCGCCTATCAGGCGGGGGACATCCGTGAGGACCGCGTGCGCCAGCTCGAAGGGCTTCTCCAGGTTGCCGCGGAAGACCTCCGGAGGGTGACCCGGGAGCAATAGCGGCCATCCCCGGCCGCCACCTTTCCCCAACACTGTGGATATCGGCCACGCTGTCGGTGGGGTGGCCTAGGCTCTTCTGGTGCAGTACGTTTCCGGAAGGGCAGGACGCCCGTGACCGTCAGCTGGTCTGCCTACCGAAGGGCACGCCGCCGCTCCAGGCAGGCATGGGTCCTGGTCGTGCTCCTGGCCTTCACCGCAGTGGCGTGGGTGGCCTGGTTCTTCACGGCAGGCCAGTTCGCTGTGGCGGAACCGGCCATCGCCGGACCCGCCGCGGCTCCTGTGTTTGACGCGGCATTTATGAAACCTGTGGTCCCGGTACGTGCCGTGCCGCAGGGGAGCGCCCGCGAAGCACTCGAAGGGCTGCAGGTTTTGGGACGTGCGCCGAACGACAACTATGAGCGCGAAGCCTTCGGCCAGGCGTGGCTGGACGTCGACCGGAACGGCTGCGACACGCGCAATGACATCCTTCGCCGCGACCTGACCGGCGTGGTATTCACCGAAGGCTCAAAATGCCGGATCGCCGCCGGGACCTTCCATGAGCCCTACACGGGACAGCTGGTGGATTTCCGCCGCGGCCAGGAAAGCAGCAAGGCAGTCCAGATAGACCATGTGGTGGCTTTGGGTGACGCCTGGCAGAAGGGTGCGCAGCAGCTGACTCCGCAGCAGCGCCAAAGCCTGGCCAACGATCCCGTGAACCTCATCGCCGCCGACGGTCCCGCCAACCAGCAAAAAAGCGCCGGCGACGCCGCTACCTGGCTGCCGAAAAACAAGGCTTTCCGGTGCCACTACGTTGCCCGGCAGATCTCGGTGAAGGCAGCCTACGGGCTCTGGGTGACGCAGCCGGAGAAGGATGCCATGA
>DATCVX010000092.1:0-1502 GCA_036566705.1 Arthrobacter sp.
TGACCAAGGACGCCGACCATTCCATCCGCCGCATGCTCCTGCGCAAGGTCTAGCACGCGTGTGCCACAACTGCGCCGCTGTTAACGGCACCCCCGCGGAGGGCGCCAGCCGGCGCAGCTTCGCCCGGTTCCTCGCGGCCGGCGCCGGGCTGACTGTCTTGGCAGCCTGCACACCTGGCGCACCCGCCCAGGTGGCGCCGTCGTCGTCCTCTCCTGTTCCTGCCCCTTCCGTGTCCTCACCTTCCCCTGCCGCGGCGGCCGCGTCAGAAAGCCCGACGGCGGCAGTTGAGCCGGCAGCGCAGGCACCTGTTGCGCCGTCCCCCGCTGCAGCACTCCCCCGCCATTTCTCGCTGACGGATCCGGCGAGCCCATGGCTGGTAGTCAATAAATACCGCCCGCTGTCCCCGGCCGACTACGTTCCCGCGGACCTGGTCCAGCCCAACGTCCCGGTGACGGTTTCCGGCGAGGCGGCACTGCTGAACAGCACGACGGCGGCAGCGGCGGAAGCGATGTTCGCTGCGGCCGCGCGGGACGGCGTCAGCATCACGCTGGCGAGCGGCTACCGCTCGTACAGCACCCAGGTGAGCACGTACAACGGATATGTGGCGTCGCGCGGGCAGGCAGATGCGGACACCGCCAGCGCCAGGCCCGGCTACTCGGAGCACCAGACCGGCTGGTCCTTCGATATCGGCGACGGCGGCGGGGCGTGCGGTTTCCAGCCTTGCTTCGCGGACCAGCCGGCGGCGGCGTGGGTCAGGGCCAACGGCCACCGGTTCGGTTTCATCGTCAGGTATCCGTGGATGTTCCACCCGATCACGGGCTACTACTACGAGCCCTGGCACCTGCGGTACATCGGCGTCGTGGCCGCCACGGACATGGCCAACAGGGGCATCAGCACGCTGGAGGAGTACTTCGGCGTCGAGGCCGCGCCCGGGTATCCGTAAAGTACGCATGCTTTGTTGCCGACACGCAGTGAGGAATTTACAGTCCTGTCATGAGGGGCTAACCCACCTGCGCTAGCTTGGATCCTATGCTGACAGGATTCAAGAATTTCATTATGAAGGGCAATGTCGTAGACCTTGCTGTCGCGGTTGTGATGGGTGCCGCGTTCGGCGCCGTCGTCACCTCGATTGTCGAAGGCCTGCTCACGCCCCTGATCGGACGTCTGTTCAGTGCCAAGGGCATTGAAGAAATGCAGTGGGAGGGATTCATGTACGGGTCCGTCATCTCCTCCATCATTTCGTTCCTCTTGATCGCCTCCGCAATCTACTTTGTGGTGGTCCTTCCGATGAACCACATGATCGAACGCCGCAACCGCCGGCTGGGCATCGACAAGGACGTCAAGGAGGAATCCGGCGAAGACCCGCAGATCGCCCTGCTGACCGAGATCCGGGATTCACTGCAGAGCCGATCCAACTAGGTTTCTCTCCTACGAAAAAACGGCCCGCTTCCTTTCGGAAGCGGGCCGTTTTTCAGTCTCCGGGTCAGTCAGTGACGAGTTCC
>DATCVX010000093.1:0-6719 GCA_036566705.1 Arthrobacter sp.
CCGTTCGGCGACGCGGCGCCATTCGTCGTCGAGCGCGGAGAGGAACTGGTCGCCGTTCTTGCCGTACACAAAGGACTGGATGTAGTTGTTCACCGGAACTGAGGGCGGGAAGTACGTGACGGCGCCCTGGAAGTAACGGGCATCCTTGATGGAGCCGTTGAGCCCGCTGATTTGCGGGTTGGTCACGGCCGGGGCCGCCTTCAGCGGGGAGAAGGCGGCGTTCTTTTCGTTGTAGGTGTTCACCACGTCCGGCTCCAGCAGGTAGCTGACGAACCGCTGCGCCGCTGCCATGTTCGGGGTGTTCCGTGTGATGGAGAGCGCCATGTCCACGTTGACCCGTGCCTTGGTCTCGTCCGGGTTGTTAGTGACAGGCAGCGGGAAGGTGCCCAGCCGGATCGCGGGATTGGCAGCGACAAGCTGGGACAGGGCCCAAGGGCCCTGCAGGTACATTGCTGCCTGGCCTTTGGCGAACGCGGCATTGCCGTCAGCGTAGTTCTTGCTGGCTGCGCCGTTCTGCGCGTAGGACGCCAGTTGCAGCATCTTGGGCAGGGCCGGTCCAAAGTTGTTGGTGAACGATTCCGGGGCGGCGGTGCTGATGTCGGCACCGGCGGCCACGAGATTCGTGAAGAATTCGGCGACGTCGAGCGAGCCTCCGGCCACGTGGTCGAACATGCCTTGCGCCAGGGTCCAGGGGTCCTTGTAGGTCCCGTAAATCGGGACGATTCCGGCCGCCTTGAAGGTTTCGCAGGCCGCCACGAATTCATCCCAGGTGGTGGGTACGGCCACGCCGTTGGCGTCAAAGATGTCCCGGTTGTAGATGACCCCGGCCGCAGCCACCGAGAACGGCAGGGCGCTGGTCTCGGTGCCGTTGTACTGGCCCCAGGAGCTGATGAGCTCCTGCATCTCCGGGTTGATGGTGGAGGCTGCCGGGAGGTCGGCGAGGTCGGCGAAGATGCCCTTCTTCACGAAGTCGGCAGTGGCCTGCGCGAAGCCGCGGGTCACGACGTCGGGCGGATCGTTCCGCACGAGGCCGGGAACAAAGTTCCCCTCATTGAAGTCCTGGATGACCTTGATGTCCGGGTTCAGTGCCTCGAAGTCCTTGATCACCTGGTTGAAGTAGTCCACCACTTCGGGCTTGTTCTGCATAAAACGCAGGGTGGTGACACCGTCCTGCTTGCTGGCACTGGCACTTGCGCCGCAGCCGGTGAGGGGAAGGATGGCGGCCGCGCCGGCAAGGCCGGCTGCGCGGAGCAGGGAACGCCTGCTCAGCAGAGATGCCGGGACAGAGACGTTCACAGGGCGGGGGCTGACGTGGCGGCGTGGCGCGGACGGGGCTGGGACTGGGGCGGGCAGTGCTTCGGGATGCAGTTCACAGTTGCTCCTTTGCAAAAGGCGGAAGTGGAGGGCTGGAAGTCAAGCCAGTGGTCGGTGGCCGTCCGGCCCACCATGCTCAAAGTGTTTATTTGGAATCTAAATTTAGTTCCTCAAGTATTATGTGGTGCAAAGCACAGAGAGGTCAACACCATGTCGGAAGTTTCCTCGGCAACGCCCCAGTTGTTGCGGCGCGTGAGCGCCGGAGCCGTCCTGGATTTCATGCGCGCCTCGGACGCGGTGACGGTCACGGAAGTCATGGAGGCCACCGGACTCACCCGCGCCACGGCCATTTCCGTGTGCGAGGACCTCATGGAACGGGGCTGGATCCGGGAGCTGGAGAACCAGCGGGCGTTTGGCGGCTACCAGAAGGGCCGGCCGGCACGCCGGTTCGAGCTCAACGAACGCGCCGGCTACGTCCTGGGCATGGACATCGGCATCCTCAAGGCGACTGTGGTGGTGTCCGACCTCCGCGGAAAGGCACTCGGCAGGTCCAGCCAGCCTTTCGCCGACGCTGAAATTTCAGCCGAAGAACGCATCTCGGTCATAGACCGCGCTGCCATGCTGGCGCTTCACAGCGTCGGGGCCAGCCCGGAGTCAGTCCTTGCCGTCTGCGCCGGGATCGCGGCGCCGGTGGACCGGAATGGCGACGTGCTGGTGACCCAGCACTTCTGGGGCCTGTTCGACGTCGGACTGAAGTCCGCCCTGCGCGACCGTCGGGGCTGGACGGTACTTCTGGAAAACGACGCGAACCTGGCCGCCCTGGGTGACCGCTGGCGGGGAGCTGCTGCCGGCGTCGACGACGTCGTGGTCATCCTCGCCAGTGAGCGGCTCGGCTCCGGCGTGATTGACGGCGGGCGGCTGCTGCACGGCCGCGGCGGGGGCGCCGGCGAGCTGGCCTTCCTGGACATGGTGGAGGGAGTGGGAGACACCTTCGGCATTGCGGCGCTGGCGCGCGGCTGGGCAGCCGATGCGGTCGCGGGCAAAGCCAGGACTTCCCTGCGGGACCATGCCGAAGGCGCAGAAGCTGAACAGGTGTTTGCGGCCGCCGCCGCCGGCGACGCCGTGGCGCTGAAGATCCTCGAGCGGATTGCCGACAGGATGGCCCGCGTGATCGGGGCCGTGGCCACCATCATCAACCCCGAACTGGTGGTCATTGGCGGCGCCGTGGCGAACTCGGCCGGCGTGCTGCTGGAGCCGATCTCCGAACGGCTCACGAAGTACACCGTCACTCCCCCGCGGGTGGCCGTCTCCCCGCTCGGGGATTCGATCGTGACCGTGGGCGCCGTCCGGTGCGCGTTGGATTATGTGGAAAAGAACACCCTGGACCTGGAACTCACAGCGCAGGCCTAGGCTACTCCGGCATGATCATCGGGGCCTCAACTGTACGTTCGCGCTTAGCCGTTGCGGTGCCGGGCTGATGGGCTACGGCTGCGGCTCCAGGGCGGCGGCGATGGGCAGCGTGCCGTCGCGGAATTCGATGGTCCGTCCCGCGGTCCCGGGCAGGTCCAGGACTGCTGCGGCCACACTTGCGGTGTTGCTGCGGGAGGTTTCGCCGCCGCCCTCCCGTGCGGGGTCGACGTCGATCCGCCCGGTTCCGGGCTTGTCCGTCAGGGTGCCGGGCCCCAGGATGGTCCAGGCCAGCGAGGTGCCGCGCAGGTACTCATCCGCGGCCGCCTTGGCCTCGGCGTAAGCGAAGAAGCTATGGTCGGCCGGGATGCCGTGGTCAGGCCCCGCGCCGAGGTAGGACACCATGACGTACCGCCCGACGCCGGCCTCCGCCGCCGCGTCCATCGACCGGATGGCGGCGTCGCGGTCCACGGCGTACGTCCGCTCGGGATTGCCGCCGCCGGCCCCGGCTGACCAGACCACGGCGTCATGGCCGGCGAGGCACCCTGCGATCGCCGCCGTCGTCGAATTTTCCACGTCAAGGACCGACGGCGTTGCGCCCGTCGCCGCGACGTCGGCCGCGTGGTCCGGGTTGCGGATGATCGAGGTGACGCTGTGCCCCTCTTCCGTGAGCAGGGTGGACAGGTGGAGGGCCACTTTGCCGTGGCCGCCGATGATTGCGATGCGGGTCATTCCCCCATTGTGCCCCTCCGGCGCATTCACTGCCTTCAGGAGGGCGCTGTCAGGCGGGCCCTGTCAGACGGGCACGGTCAGGCGAGCGAGCGGTCAGACGAGCGTGCGGTAGCGGAGGTAGACCACGCCGTTTCCAAACGTGTGCTCTTCGAGGAGTTCCAGCCGCAGGCCCAGCCCGTCCGGCAGGAAGCGCAGGCCCCCGCCCACCGTCACCGGGTTGAGGAACAGCCGGCACTCGTCCACCAGTCCGGCGTCGAGTGCGGCAGCGGCCAGGGTGGGGCCGCCGATGCCGATGTTGCCGTCCGTCCCCGCCTTCAGCTCCCGCACCGCGTCGGGGCTGAACGTCCGCTCGATCCTCGTCCGGCCGGTGCTGACGGTGGCGAGCGAGGAGGAATAGACAAACTTGTCTGCCCCCTGCCAGATCCGGGCGAAGTCCTGGATCACCGGCGGGTCTTCGGCCGTGCCGAGGGTTTCCCAGACTGCCATGACCTCGTACATGCGACGCCCGAAAAGGTACGTTCCGACGTCGCGCTCGAGGTCGTTGACGAAGGCGTGGACCTCCTCGTCCGGGGCGCTCCAGTCGAAGTTGCCGTCACGGTCAGCGATGTAGCCGTCCAAGGACGCGATTCCTGAGTAGATGAGCTGGCCCATGCGCCCCATTCTGCCCGTGGCCGCGGTGGATTGACAGTCACCACTCATTTGATCGTGAACTGTTGCGCCATGGTCCAGAGGTTGGTGGTGGTCCAGTAGATCAGGACGCCGATCGGGAAGAAAACCCCGCCCACGGCGAAGACAACCGGAAGGATATACAGGATCATCTTCTGCTGGCGCGCGAAAGGAGTGTCCCCAGACTCGTCAGGCACGTTCCTGGCCAGCATCCGTCGTTGCGTGATGAACTGCGCGGCCGTCATGGCAAGGATCATCAGGACCGTCAGTACTGCGACCGCCGCGGGATCGCCGGCACCGCTGTGCAGCACGGACGCCGACAGCGGGGCACCAAAAATGCTTGAGGCATCGAACTGCAGCGCCTGGTCGTGGCTCATCGCTCCGATGCCCCGGCCCTGCCCGGCTGCGGCCGGGATGCCGGAGAGGACCTGGAAAAGCGCGAAGAAGAACGGCACCTGGATAAGCATCGGCAGGCAGGCGGAGAGGGGGTTGGTTCCGTGTTCCTTATAGAGGGCCATCTGTTCCTGGGCCATGGCCTGCCGGGACAGCTGGTCCGTCTTGCCCTTGTACTTGTCCTGCAGCTTCTTCAGGTCCGGCTGCAGGAGCCGCAGCCGGCGCTGGGCGCCGACCTGCCTCAGGAATACCGGAATCAGGGCGGCACGGATGATCAGCACAAGGCCGACGATGGACAAGGTCCACGTCCAGCCGTCCGCCGCCGGCATGCCAACGGTGCTGAGGGCATCGTGGAAGCCCACCATGATGGCGGACACAAGCCACTTGAACGGAACCATGATTGATTCGAAGACATCCACGGATAGCACCCATCGCCACGTGCTGCAAAGCTACGGCTAAAAGCGGCGCTTGTCACGGCCTCGCGCTTCGGAAGCAACGCCGCCTTGCCCGGACACAGGAAAGCCCCCGGAATCTCGGGGGATTCCGGGGGCTTAGCCTGTAGCGGTGGGGAGGCTCGATCTCCCGACCTCACGATTATGAGTCGTGCGCTCTAACCAACTGAGCTACACCGCCACGAATGAGAAAAACCTGCGCCAAGCCGGTCAAAACCGCCTTGACACAGGCCCTCATCCAGAGCCCCCCACCGGAATCGATCCGGTGACCTCGTTCTTACCAAGAACGCGCTCTACCACTGAGCTAGGGGGGCAACGAGTAAATACTCTACCCGAAGATTTCGCCACCAACAAATCGGCGGCCTGACGCGGCCCGGACCCCGAAAAAGCGCGTGAATCCGGGCCTAAAAGCGCCTCCGGGGAGGCGATTCGGGGCTGCCAAGGCCCGCTACCGAAGCCGGTGTGACGAAGCGAACATGCGGCTTCGGCATGGAAGCGTTAAATGCCGATGGGCCGGCTCGAAAGCCGGCCCATCGAAGGGAACGCGTCAGGCTACCTGACGGTTACCACTTGCCCTTGCGGTTGAAGTCGCGCTGTCCGCCCTCGTTGCCGTGGCGGGGCTTGCGTGAGCCGTCGCCGTGGCCGGCGAAGCGGGAGTCGCTGGCCTGGCCGCGGGTGGCGCCGCTGTCGGCACCAGCGGAACGCTCGCTGTAGGAACGGCCGCCGCGGTCAGCGGAGGAACGCTCGCCGTCGGTCTTGCGGAATTCCTTCTTGAACCCGCCGTTGCCCTTGAAGTTGCCGCCACGGTCGCCGCCGCCGGAGTAGCCGCCGCGGTCGCCGCCACGGTTGCCCTGGTAGCTGCCGCGCTCGCCGCCGCCGGACGGCTTGCGGCCGTTGTCCAGTTCGAGGTGGATCAGCTCGCCGCCGATCCGGGTGCGGGACAGGGCGCGCAGCTGCTCGGGGCTCAGGTCTGCCGGGAGCTCCACGAGGGAGTGGTCCGAGCGGATGTCGATGCCGCCGATCTGGGCCGAGGAGATGCCGCCTTCGTTGGCGATGGCGCCGACGATGGAGCCCGGCATGACGCGCTGGCGGCGTCCGACGGCGATCCGGTAGGTGGCGTTGCCCTCGGTGAGCGTACGGGTCGGGCCACGGGAGCCGAAGCCGTCCTTGGCGCGCTCGCGCTTCTGGAACTCGGGAGCTGCGGGCAGTTCCTTGACCAGCAGCGGCTGTCCGCCCTGGGCCATAACGGCCAGCGCAGCAGCGATCTCCGAGGCGGGAACGTTGTGCTCTTCCTCGTAGGAGGAGATGAGGTCGCGGAACGCGGCAACGTCCTCGGACTCGAGGGTCTCGGTGATGCGCTCGGCGAACTTGCCCAGGCGCAGCGTGTTCACGGTCTCGGCCGTGGGCAGGTGCATCTGCTCCACCGGCTGGCGGGTGGCCTTCTCGATGGAACGCAGCAGGTACTTCTCCCGCGGCGTCATGAACAGGATGGCGTCACCGGAACGGCCTGCACGGCCGGTGCGGCCGATGCGGTGGACGTAGGACTCGGTGTCGTGCGGGATGTCGTAGTTGACCACGTGGCTGATGCGCTCCACGTCAAGGCCACGGGCCGCGACGTCGGTGGCCACGAGGATGTCGATGCGGCCTTCCTTCAGCGCGTCGACAGTGCGTTCGCGCTGCTGCTGCGGGATGTCGCCGTTGATGGCGGCAGCCTGGAAGCCCCGCGCCTTCAGCTTGTCGGCCAGGTCCTCGGTA
>DATCVX010000094.1:0-4603 GCA_036566705.1 Arthrobacter sp.
CCCTTCCCAGATCCAGTGGAAGACGTCCAGCGCCCGGATGAACGAGCTCTTCGAAAGCTGGAAGACCGCCCAGAAGAGCGGCGTCCGCCTGGGCCGCAGCAACGAGGACGCCCTGTGGAAGCGCTTCCGCGCGGCACGCACCGTTTTCGACCGCCACCGCCGGGCCTACTTCTCCCAGCTGGACAGCAACAACTCCGCGGCCAAGTCAGCCAAGGAAAAGCTCATCGCGGATGCCGAGGCCCTGTCCAGCTCCACCGACTGGGGCTACGCGGCCGGCGAGTACCGCCGCCTGATGGACGACTGGAAGGCATCACCTCGCGCCAGCCGCAAGGATGATGACGCCCTGTGGGCACGCTTCCGCGCGGCCCAGGATGTGTTCTTCACCAACCGGCAGGCCGCCAACGAAGAGATCGACCAGGAGTACGCCGCCAACCTCACCGTGAAGGAAGCGCTCCTGGTTGAGGCCAACGCGATCCTCCCGGTCAAGGACCTGGCCGCGGCCAAGAAAGCGCTCCAGTCCGTCCGCGACCGCTGGGAGGAAGCCGGGAAGGTGCCGCGTGCCGACATGGGACGCATCGAAGCCGGTCTCCGCAAGGTGGAGGACGCCGTCCGCCACGCCGAAGAGGAAAACTGGCAGCGGTCCAACCCCGAGACCAAGGCCCGCACCAACAGCGCGCTGTCCCAGCTGGAGGCTGCCATTGCCGGTCTCCAGGAGGACCTTGCCAAGGCGGAGAAGGCCGGGGACCAGCGCAAGATCAAGGCCGCCCAGGAAGCCCTCGACGCACGGCAGGCGTGGCTGGACCAGATCCAGCGCTCGGCCAGCGAACTCTCCTAGGCCGCAGCCCTCTTAGGGCTTCGCCAACGGACACGTCACAGGTCCGGCTCCGGTTATCCACATGACCGCAGCCGGGCCTGTACGCGTTTGTGGGGTACGCGGCAGGATTGCTGAATGGCAATTCCGTCCCCTTCGACCGCCGTCGCGGCGGCTGCCCCCGCACCTGCAGCGCTCCCCCGCTTCCCCGAGCTCTACTCGCCGGGAAAGCCTTTCACCTGGCCGGAGCTCCAGTCGATGGCCGGGGACGGCGTGCTCAGCCGGTTCCACCAGCATGGCTATGCGCTCCCGGACGTTGCCGCGTCGCCGCAGATGAGGGCGCGTGCGGCAGCCACGGCCGTGCCGGCAGCCATCCGGCAGCGGGTGGTGGCCGGCAGGATGACCGCTGCCTGGATCTATGGGTGCGCAGGCGAACCCGACCGGCTGGCCCTGCTGGTGGATGCCAAACGCAGGATTTCAAGCCTGCGGAACACGCGCGGGTGCACCCTCCATGAGGTACGGCTGGGACCGTTCGACGTCGTCAGCCTGGGCGGGCTGATGGTTTCCAGCCCGTTGCGCACGGCGCTGGACATAGCCCTTCATGTGGATGCCGAGCGGGCACTGCCGGCGCTGGAGGCCCTGCTGTCCAGGCCGGAGAAGGACGTCCGGCTGCGCCTGCTGGTGCTGGCCATCGAGTCCAGTCCGCGCGTGCCGCACAAAAGGTCCGCGCTGGAGAAACTCGCCTTGCTAGCTCCGCCGCTTGTTGCCGGTGGTCCGGTAGACGTCGAAGACGCCGTCGATCCGCCGGACGGCGCTGAGGACGTGGCTGAGGTACTTGGGGTCCCCCATCTCGAAAGCGAACCGTGAGATGGCTACGCGGTCCGTGGAGGTGTGCACACTGGCGGCCAGGATGTTGACGTGGTTCTCGGACAGGACCCTCGTCACGTCGGACAGCAGCGATTTGCGGTCCAGGGCTTCCACCTGGATCTCCACAAGGAACACGCTTGATTGGGTGGGTGCCCAGTCAACGTCCACGATCCTGTCCGGCTGGTCCTTCAGGTCCGAGATGTTGGTGCAGTCTGTCCGGTGCACCGACACACCTGAGCCGCGCGTGACAAATCCGAGGATCGGATCCGGCGGCACCGGCGTGCAGCAGCGGGCCAGCTTCACCCAGACGTCGCCGACGCCCCGTACCACCACACCGGAATCGGAGAAGCGGGTCTTGGCCACCTGCGTGGGGATGCTTACTTCGGTGATGTCGTCGTCGGTGCTTTCGCTCCCGCCGAGGCTCTCGACGAGCTTTTCCATCACCGACTGGGCCGACGTGTGACCGTCTCCGACGCCTGCGTAGAGGCCGGAGATGTCCACGTACTTGAAGTCCTCCGCCACCGCGGCCAGGGCCTCGTGCGTCATCAGCCGCTGCAGGGGCAGGTTCTGCTTGCGCATGGCCCGGGTCAGGAGTTCCTTGCCACGGTCGATCGCTTCTTCGCGGCGCTCTTTGCTGAACCACTGGCGGATCTTATTCCGCGCCCGTGCGCTCTTTACGAAGTGCTGCCAGTCCTGGCTGGGGCCGGCGCCTTCGGCCTTCGAGGAGAAGATCTCCACCCAGTCGCCGTGGTTCAGTTCGCTGTTCAGCGGGACCAGTTTGCCGTTGACGCGTGCGCCGATGGTGCGGTGGCCCACCTCGGTGTGGACGGCGTACGCAAAGTCGACAGGGGTGGATCCGGCCGGAAGGGCCATCACTTCGCCCTTCGGCGTGAAAACAAACACCTCGCGGGCGTTGATTTCGAACCGCAGCGAATCCAGGAACTCCCCCGGATCCGAGGTTTCCTGCTGCCAGTCCACCAGCGACCGGAGCCAGCCCATGTCGCCGTCCCGGGGGCTGCCGGGGCCGGTGGCCGTCCGGTTGGGCTGGTCCTTGTACTTCCAGTGGGCCGCCACACCGTACTCCGCGCGGCGGTGCATCTCGTGGGTCCGGATCTGGATTTCCACGGGCTTGCCGCCCGGCCCGATCACTGTGGTGTGCAGGGACTGGTACATGTTGAACTTCGGCATCGCAATGTAATCCTTGAACCGCCCAGGCAGCGGGTTCCAGCGCGAGTGCATGGTGCCCAGTGCCGCGTAACAGTCCCGGACGGAGTCCACCAGCACACGGACGCCCATCAGGTCGTTGATGTCGTCGAAGTCTTTGTCCCGGACCACCATCTTCTGGTAGATCGAGTAATAGTGCTTGGGCCTCCCGGTGATGGTGGCTTTGATCCTGGCGGCCCGGAGGTCCTCGGTGATCTGGTCACGGATGACGCCCAGGCTCTTCTCGCGTTCCGGGGTGCGGTCCCCCACCATCCGGACGATTTCCTCGTAGACCTTCGGGTAAAGCGCCGCGAAGGAGAGGTCTTCCAGTTCCCACTTGATGGTGTTCATGCCCAGCCTGTGGGCCAGCGGGGCGAAGATCTCCAGGGTCTCGCGGGCCTTCCGGGCGGAGGATTCCGCGGACACGAATCGCCACGTGCGTGCATTGTGGAGGCGGTCCGCCAGTTTGATCATGAGGACGCGGATGTCCTTGGCCATGGCCACAACCATTTTGCGCACGGTCTCGGACTGGGCGGCCTCGCCGAAGCTGACCTTGTCCAGCTTGGTGACGCCGTCCACCAGCATGGCGACCTCGGGCCCGAAGTCCCTCTTCAGGTCCGCCAGCGTGTAGGGAGTGTCCTCCACGGTGTCGTGAAGCAACGCAGCGGCCAGGGTAGTGCCGCTGAGCCCGAGTTCGGCAAGGATCGTGGCCACGGCGACCGGGTGGGTGATGTAGGGATCGCCGCTCTTGCGCTTTTGTCCGCGGTGGCTGCGTTCGGCGACGTCGAAGGCCCGCTGGATGAGGTCGAAGTCCTCTTTGGGGTTATTGGCACGGACGGTCCGCAGCAGCGGTTCGAGGATGGGGGAATAGCTCGCCGCGCCGCGGCCGGTGAGCCTCGCCAGGCGGGAACGCGTACGTTCACGGCGTCCCGGGAAGGTGGGCCTGGCCCCGGAGTTGTCAACGGGGACGGCCTGCCCTGGACGTGCGGCAGGGACCAGCCCGGTCTGCGGTCCGCGGCCCGGACCGTTGTCTCCGTCTGCCGTTGGCGCCGACGCCGAACGTTCTTCCAATGAAGCACCCCTCACGACCCGTTTAATTACCCCAGTCTATTCCCCGATCAGCACACATATGTAACCGGCGATTAAATGCGAACGGGCCGCCCGGCATCAGTATCCTGATGCCGGCCGGCCCGCGAAACGCCGGAGGTCAGGCCTGCGCGGATTCAGCGGGGACGGCGGCCTTGGACGCCGCCTCGTTCCGCCGGTGCTCCACGCGCTTGGCCTGCTTCACCAGGTCGGGTTCGTTCTGGCGCAGCCAGGCATACATGGGGGCTGCCACGAAGATCGTCGCGGCGGTGCCAATCAGGATGCCGACGAACAATGCCAGCGACAGGTCGCGGAGCGTGCCCGCGCCCAGGAGGCCGGCACCGATGAACAGAATGGCACCCACGGGGAGGATGGCCACCATCATGGTGTTGATCGAACGCACCAGGGTCTGGTTGACCGCGAGGTTGACTTCCTCGCCAAAAGTGCGGCGGGTGGAGGCATCCAGATCTGCGGTGTTTTCGCGGATCTTGTCGAAGACCACCACGGTGTCATACAGCGAGTAGCTGAGCACTGTCAGGAACCCGATGATAGCCGACGGCGTCACCTCGAAGTCGCTGAGGGCATATACCCCTGCGGTGATGAACATCGTCACCAGCATGCCGGCGATCGCGGACA
>DATCVX010000095.1:0-9476 GCA_036566705.1 Arthrobacter sp.
GGCCGGATTCCGATCTCTTCCGCCAGCCGGCGTATATCGGAGGCACCGAAGAGGGGTGCGGGCGCGGCGGGGCTCGGTTCAGTCACCTAGGTATCCTATCCCGGCACTTGCGAATGCCACGCGGAGTTAACGGAAGCGGCCGGACCCGGGAATCCGGGTCCGGCCGCTTCACTTGCTTGCCCTATGCCTTGCTCGGCTGTGGTCAGCTGCCGATGCTCCAGGCGTCCCCGCGGTGCGGGGTGAGCGGGAGTCCTAGCTGGTGGCCGCCCAGCCACAGCCCCAGGGCTGGAGGCCGCGCTGTGCGTAAACGCGGTTCGCGATGTCGATCTGCTGGGCCTTGGTGGCCAGGCTTGCGTTCGGGGCGTAGGCGCCGCCGCCCGAGCCGATCCACGTCCGGATGTCGAACTGAAGGCCGCCGTAATAGCCGTTGCCTGTGTTGATGGACCAGTTGCCGCCCGATTCACACTGGGCGATCTTGTCCCACATGGCTTCGTTCATCATGGCCGGCGCTGCCGCACCGGTGTTGGCGCCGGCGGTGGTGGCCGCGGGCTTTGCCTTGGTGCCTACAGTGACCTGCTCAGTCACGGGCTGGACGGACACAGTCTCGGAAACCAGGGTGCGCGAGGCTTCGCGGCCGTCAACCAGCACCAGCTTGAAGGTCCGCTCGACCTTTCCGGCAGCCCCGGCCTGGGTCACTTTTTTCTCGCCCTTGAACAGGTCCGCGCTTTCGGAGGTCATGGTCTCAAACGCCACGTCTTCGGTGGTGGCCGCCGTCTGGCCGGTATCCACGCGGGAGACCTTGACCACCATGTTGTTGACCACCAATGCGTTGCCAGGCTGTGAAGCGCGGTCGTTGACACCAAGGGTCACGCCCGCGTCCGCCAGGACAGCCTCAACCGTCGAAGCGGTGGTGGTTGCCGTGGTGACTTTACCGTCGGCAACGATGCTCACATTCTTGGGGGTTGTGATGGAGACAAATGATCCGTCCACCGCCAGCTGGGCGTCCTTCGGGACGGAAACGGACGACGAGCTGGCCACACCGAGCTCAGTCACCAGACCGGCGACATCGGGGGCGGTGGTGCTGACGGTTTTCTCAGAGCCGTCCAGGCTGACTTTCACGGCCTTGGCCATGTTCACATTGATAACGGTGCCGTTTTCCACGGTCGCGTCGGCGGACGGCGAGACGCGGTCTGCGGGCTTCAGGTCCAGCTTTGCGCTTTTGACAACCTGGCCGACTGTGCCGCCGAAGGTCTGGACCGAAGTCACCTTGCCGTCGACGTTGAGCGTGATTGTTTTGTTATTCCCGACAAAGGCGACGAGCCCGACGACGAGTGCGCAAAGCACCACCAGCTGGGTACCAACCTTGACGAAACTGAACTTGCCGTCAGATGTGAAAAGCTTGACCACGATTGCCCGTAACTTTAGGACCATCCGGGCACGGGGAAAAACGCAGTAAAAGACCCGGCGCAGAACCCCTGAGTTCAGCTCCGGGCACCTTTGCGCCGCCACACCTCACTTTGCACGCATGCGGCATCGAAGCCGTTCATGATCGTGCTGCTAATGAAGTGAAATTATCCGAAGGCCTTCCCCGACCCCGGCTAATAGTTACCCACTGTAACCGTAGCGTTATAAAGCGGCCAAGAATTTTGCATACCTGGTATTTAAAATGGGAATTCTGCCCGATGTTGTGTCAGTCCCAGGATCCGTATGCCCGCACGGTATTTTCGCTGATCTGCTGGCAGAGCCGGGCGAGGTCGGTTCCTGTCAAATCAGCCATGGCACGGACGGTGTACGGCACCATGTAGCTGGCATTCGCCCGGCCACGGTGCGGGTGCGGCGTGAGGAAGGGCGCGTCCGTTTCCACCAGCACCAGTTCTGGTTCGGCCACCGCGAGCGCCGCCCGGAGATTGTGCGCGTTCTTGAACGTCAGAGTGCCCGCGAAGGACATGTTCCAGCCCTCCGTGTTGCAGATGCGAGCGAGCTCCTCATCGCCGGAAAAGCAGTGGAACACCACGCGCTCCGGAGCTCCTTCCTCGCGCAGGACCTGCACCACGTCATCGTGGGCGTCACGGTCATGGATCTGGAGGGTGAGGTCCAGCCTCTTTGCGATGTCGATGTGCCGCCGGAACGAGTAGCGCTGATGCACCAGGCCCTCCCCCTCAGTGCGGAAGAAGTCCAGCCCCGTTTCACCGATGGCCCGGATGCGGGGATGTGCGGCCAGCCGCTCAATCTCGGCCAGCGCGTCCTCCAGCTCGCCACGGGCTGCGTAATCCGGTGCGTCGTTGGGGTGCAGTGCCACCGCCCCCAGGAGCCTGCTGTCCAGATCCACTGCCTGGACGGTAAAACGGGAGGATTCGAGGTCGCAGCCCACCTGGACCGCACCCTGGACTCCGACTGCCTGCGCGGCATCCATGGCCGCAGCGATCCCCACCGGCCCGGCGCCGTCGGGAAAATCAAGGTGGGTGTGGTTGTCCATGACCGGTGCCGGAAGCGGCTCCGGCGCCGGCGGAAAAGCCCGCCGGCCCGCGGCAGCATCCGCGGGCGAACCGTCCGGTCCTGCGGCGCGGTAAGCAGCAGGAATTAGCGAATTGCACATCCCTCTAGCCTAACGTCGGGCGATGCACCGAGAATTACGGGAACTCTCTGTCTGGCATGGCAGTTCTGTTAGTAGTCTGTTACCAACAGATGCGAACGCCCACCGACGGGCGAAGGCAGGCTTGCTGTCCCGTCCCAGTCGATACCGGGCTGAAAGGTTGCCGATGGACTCCCACCGACGCACGGCCGTCAATGAGATCGACCCCGCCGGCCGGAACTTCGCAGGGATTGCGGAACCGGTCACGCAGCTAAACGGCCACAAGGCCCAGGCAATGGATGCGGCCGCCTTCCACTCTGCCAGCCAGCGCATCCTGGATGAAGTCAATACGGTGATCGATGGAAAGTCGGAGGCCGCGAAACTTGCCCTGACGGTCCTGCTGGCCCAGGGCCACCTCCTGCTCGAAGACGTACCCGGCGTTGGCAAGACCCTCCTCGCCAAGACCCTGGCCAGGACCATCGACTGCACGGTCAGCCGGATCCAGTTCACCCCCGACCTCCTGCCGTCCGATGTCACCGGCGTGTCCATCTACAACCAGTCGTCCCGGCTGTTCGAGTTCCGCCCGGGCGCCGTATTTGCCAACATCGTAATCGGCGACGAAATCAACCGCGCCTCGGCCAAGACCCAATCCGCCCTCCTGGAATGCATGGAGGAGCACCAGGTCACGGTGGACGGACACTCCTACAAACTCGACGAGCCGTTCATGGTGGTTGCCACCCAGAATCCGATCGAGATGGAGGGGACCTACCCCCTGCCGGAAGCCCAGCGGGACCGCTTTATGGCACGCATCTCCATGGGGTATCCGGACAAGGACTCCGAAATCGAGATGCTGGAAACCCACCAGGCGACGTCGCCGCTGGCCAAGGTATCGGCCGTGGTCACGGCCGCGGACGTCGCGGCAATGATCGCCTCCGTCCAGCAGGTCTATGTGTCCCAGGCCGTCAAGGAATACACCGTGTCCGTGGGCAGGGCTACCCGCGAGAGTCCCATGCTCCGGCTGGGTGCCAGTCCGCGCTCGATGCTGCAGCTGCTCCGGGCAGCCAAGGCCACCGCGGCCCTGGACGGGCGTGATTTTGTGCTTCCCGACGACGTCGTCAATGTGGCTGAATCCGTGTTGGCACACCGGATCATCCTGGACCGCAAGGCCGCCAGTGCCGGGGAAACACCGCACAGTGTCATCCGCGGGATCCTGAACAGGCTGCCGGTGAACCAGGCCACGGCGGATGCCCCGGCACGGTCCGCAGCCAGGACCGCGGCCAAGACGGCACCGGGGTCCGGGCTCCGCGGGAACCACTAGGCAGAGCCCCATGGCACTGCTGGACCGGCTCCCCCGCCATCTTTTCAGCCAGCGCGGCTGGTGCCTCCTCGCGGCCGGCGCTGTGTCGCTGCTGGCTGCGCAGATCATGGGCCGCCGCGATCTCCTCAGCCTCAGCATCCTGCTGATTGTGCTTCCCCTGGTCTCGCTGGCGGGGATCCGGCTGGTTAAACCAAAATTCCAGGTCTACCGCGAGTTCAATCCATCTCCGGTGGAGACCTCGGCCGCCACGACAGTCCGGCTGGCTGTGGCACGGACCGGGCCGGTCACCGGACGCGCGATCATGGAGGAACGGCTGCCCCCGCGGTTTGGGGAATCTCCCGCATTCCGCTTCCCGGCGCGATCGGCAACCGGCGGCACCAGCCGGTACGAATACCATCTGCGTTCCAGCCAGCGCGGCCAGTTTGTCATCGGGCCGGTGACCGCCGAGTTCACCGACCCGTTCGGGTTGTCCCTGCACCGGCAGGCAATCGACGAAGGCGACACGCTCACGGTGACGCCCGCCGCCGTCGAGCTCCCGGTCACCGGGCTCGCGGGGGCGCGCGGGAACGACGGCGTCACTGCCACCCGGATCAGGGCCAACCCCAGCGACGACGATGTGATGACCCGCGAATACCGGCACGGCGACCCGATGCGCCGTGTCCATTGGGCAGCGACTGCCCGGCACGGTGCACTGATGGTCCGGCAGGAGGAGTCCGTCACCACCCCCGAGGCCACCATCATCCTTGACCAGCGGTTCGCTGCCTTCGCTGGCGGCCCCGGGACGGGCTTTGGCGGGAATGCGGCCACGGACGGCCACGAGATGGTCACCAGCGACGCCTTCGAGTGGGCGGTGGTGGCGGCCATCTCCATCAGCGCGCATCTTGCCGAGCGGAATTATGCCCTGCGCCTGCTCGATGCCGCCGGCGAACCGGCCTTCCTGCGTTCACCCTCGGCGCCCGAACCTGAGACCGAGGAATACCTGGGCACCGGCGGGCTGCAGTCCATCGCCGAAAGCCTGGCGGCCATCCAGCTCTCCGGTCCGCATCACGGGCATCACGGGCATCACGGCCGCAAGGAGGCCGCCCCCCGGAACCCAGTCCGCACGGGACCGGTCCGCAGGGACCCTTCAGGTCCGGCGCGCGATCATGGCGGTGGGCAGGATTCCGGTCAGGTGCTTTTTGATGACCTGCTTATGGACAAGCTTTCAGCGCACCGGATGCGGGGGCCGATCATCGCGGTGCTTGGCAGATTGTCGCTGGCGGAAGCCACCGCGCTGGCCCCGGCGGCGGGTTATGGTGCGAATTCCTTCGCCATCATCGTCGCCGAGAGGCCGTCGGCTTTCCACGACGAACTTGAAGCGCTCAGGCGCGGGGGGTGGCGTGCGGCGGCCGTGTCCCCGTCGGTTCCGGTGCCCGCCGCCTGGAGCCACTTCGACCAGGGCGGAGCAGCCCTGGATGCCGCTGCGGCGGACGTCCGGCGTGGGGCGGGGGTGGCACGATGACCCTGGCACCGGAAAAGCACACCTCCGCCGCGGCGCAGCCTTCCAGCGTTCCGGTTTCCGGCCGGCAGCCCGGCAAGGCCCGGGTGGGCGCCTACCCGTGGGTCATGGCCGGAGCGGTGGGGCTGTCGGTGTGTGGTGCAGCCCTTTCGCTTAACGGGGTCCTGCGCGGGTGGGCGTGGTACCTGCCCGTATTGACCACGGTTTTTGTGGTCTGCGTGACCATGGCCGGACTCCGGGCCTTGCGGGCGCACCCCCTCGTTGTCACCGCGGGTGGCTTCGCCGCCCTGGTGGTCATCCTGACGCTGACGTTCTTCCGGGGCTCAGGCATTGCCGGGCTCATCCCGTCGGGAGCCACCTTGAAGGAGCTGGACAGGTTCATCCGCCGGGCCAGCGAGACAGTCCTCGCCGAAAGCGCGCCGGTTGCCCCCAACGCCGGCATCGTAATGGTGACCTGTGCCGTCCTGGGCCTGACTGTCATCCTCATCGATGCTTTGGCATTGCCCCTGGCCATGCCTGCCACCACCGGCCTGGGACTCGTAGCCATCCTTATCGTGCCGGCCATGGTGAAGCCCCAAAGCGTGGGCTTCTGGGGCTTCAGCGCCACGGTGGCCGGCTACCTGCTGATTCTGGCCTGTAGCCAGTGGTTCGCGCCGGACGCACGTACGCCGGCCGATACCGCCCGCAACCCCGGACAGATGAAACGCGCCGCACTCACCGGATCCGTAGCCCTTGTGGCCACGCTGGTCATCCCGCTGGCCATCCCAGGGTTCGACCAGGGAACGTTTCCGCAGGGTTCGCGCGTGAACCCCTGGGGTACGTCAACTGGCCTGAATCCCATGATCACCCTCGGAAACAGCCTCCGCACGCCCGCCGGCACCGGACGGATCACCTACGCCACCAACGCGGCTGCCCCGATTTACCTGCGGTCCGTCACGGTGGACAATTTCGACGGCGACTCCTGGGGACCGGACGACCGCGAAGCATCGCGGAGGCAGGTGTCCGGACCCATCGAGACCGGTTACGAGATCCTCGCCGACGAGCAGCTCCGCCTGGTAACAGCGGTGGACACGGGCTCTTTCACGAGCCCCTACCTCCCTGTTCCGTACGCTCCCGAGTCGATCCGGGGCCTGGCCGGGCGCTGGACATGGGACCCTGCCACCCTGAGCGTTAAGGGAGCGGACACCAACTCGCGGAGCCAGGAATACATTGTGGTTTCTTCCGTGCCCCGGCTCACGGCGAGCCTGCTCGACCGCTCATCAGCCTCCGTGCAGGGAATAGCGGACGATTTCACCCGGGTGCCCGGCAACGTGCCTGACATTGTCAGGACCACTGCCGATACCGTCACCGGATCGAGCGGGACAGCGTATGCAAAGGCCATGGCGATCCAGAAATACCTGCGGTCAGCGGAATTCACGTACTCCCTTCAGTCCCCGGTTCAGGGCGGCTACGACGGCAACGGACTGTCCGTGCTCGCCGATTTCCTCGCCCAAAAAAGCGGCTACTGCATCCACTACGCCTCGGCGATGGCGGTCATGGCCAGGCTGGAAGGCATTCCCAGCCGGATAGCCGTCGGGTACGCACCCGGACGGCTGACCGGGGCCACCGTGACCGTGGCCGGGCAAGGTGCGCTGGCAGAGTACGAAGTGGATGCGCGGGATGCCCATGCGTGGCCCGAACTCTACTTCCAGGGGCTAGGGTGGGTGCCGTTTGAGCCGACGCCCTCGCGGGGTGTGGTCCCGGAGTATGCCACCGAAAGCTCGGCACCGGGCTCGCCCGGCTCACTGGACAACAATTCCGACCTCCTGCCTTCGGGCAACCCGCAGGCCTCCCCGCTGCCCAGCGCCGCGCCCCTGCCCCTGCCCGGCGCCGGCCCCGGGAGCGACGCAGGCTCGCAGATCCTGCCGTGGCTGCTGGGCCTGGCAGGATCAGGACTGCTGATCCTCCTGGCCTCATCGCCGCGGCTGGTACGGATGGGTGTGCGTGCCCGCAGGCTGCGCAGCACCGATCCCCCGTCCCCGGCAGCCGTCCCGATGGCGTGGTCCGAGCTCCGCGATCTCGGTACGGACTATGGCCTGCCGCCGGGGCCGGCTGAAACGCCCAGAACATATTCCGCACGGATCCGCGGCTCGCGTCTGCTGGGTGAACCAGGCGGAATGGACGACGCCGCACATCAGGCTGTCATCTCCCTCACGGCCGATTTCGAACGGCACGCCTACGGCCCGCCAGCCGCCGATTACCCGGGTTCGGGCAGTGCGGACCCGGCCGCCGCCCGGATTCTTGCCCTCCAGTCATCGATGCGGGCCAACGTCACCCGCATCCGCCGGCTGCGCGCTGACTGGCTCCCGCCGTCGGTCCTTGGCCGCTGGGGACGGATGCTGACGGCGCCGTTCCGGTTCACCGGCAGGCTGGCCAGGCGGACGGCAAAGGCCGCCGCACGCTCGTGGTCACGAGCACGCGACGGCCTGCGGCGTCCGAGCGAAGGCTAGCTTCCCCCTGCCCGTCCGCGGATCACCGTTGTGGGTCAGCCGGCGTAAGGGTCGGCGATGCCGATGTACTGGGTGTAGAGGTATTCCTCGATGCCTTCCAGTCCGCCTTCGCGTCCGAGGCCGGACTGCTTGACGCCGCCGAAGGGCGCTGCTGCGTTGGAGATGACGCCGGCGTTCAGGCCGAGCATGCCGGTCTCGAGGCGTTCGCCCATCCGGATGCCGCGGTTCAGGTCGCGGGTGAAGACGTAGGCGACCAGGCCGTATTCGGTGTTGTTGGCCAGCCGGATGGCTTCCTCTTCGGTGCCGAACGTGATGATCGGGGCGACGGGGCCGAAGATTTCCTCGGACAGGATCCGCGTGCCTTCGGTGACGCCGGTGAGGATGGTGGGCTGATAGAAGTAGCCCGGGCCTTCCGCCGGGGCGCCGCCCAGGACCGCCCTGGCGCCGGAGGATACGGCGTCGGAAACGAGTTCGTGGACCTTGTCCCGGCTCTTGGCGTCGATCAGCGGGCCGACCTTGGAGTGGGGCTCGGTGCCTCGGGCGGTGGTCATGTCCGCCATTTTCGCGGCGAACTTCTCCGCGAACTCGTCCGCGACGGACTCGTGCACGATGAACCGGTTCGCGGCGGTGCAGGCCTCGCCCATGTTCCGCAGCTTCGCGAGCATGGCGCCGGCGACGGCGGCGTCAATGTCGGCGTCCTCGAACACCACGAACGGGGCGTTGCCGCCCAGCTCCATGGAGGTCCGCAGCACGGTTTCGGAGGCGTCGGAGAGCAGGCGGCGGCCCACCTCGGTGGAGCCGGTGAAGGAGAGCTTCCGCAGCCGGGTGTCCTTGATCAGCGGGCCCGTGGTGGCGCCGGCCGTCGAGGTGGGGATGACGTTCAGGACACCGGCGGGCAGGCCGGCTTCCTGCATCACGGCCGCGAACAGCTGCGAGGTCAGCGGCGTCAGGTTCGCGGACTTGAGCACCATGGTGCAGCCGGCGGCGACAGCCGGGGCGATCTTGCGCGTGGCCATCGCCAGCGGGAAGTTCCACGGAGTGATCAGCAGGCAGGGGCCCACGGGCTTCTTGGTGACCAGCAGCCGGGACTTGCCGTCGGGCGAGACCGAGTAGCGGCCGAACGCGCGGACCGCTTCCTCGGAGAACCAGCGCAGGAATTCAGCCCCGTAGGTGACTTCGCCGCGGGCCTCTGCCAGCGGCTTGCCCATTTCCATGGTCATCAGCAGCGCGAAGTCCTCGGCCCGCTCGGTGACGAGCTCGAAGGCACGGCGCAGGATCTCCCCGCGTTCACGCGACGGGACCTTCGCCCAGGACTCCTGCGCCGCGGCGGCAGCGTCCAGCGCCGCCTTGCCGTCCTCGGCCCCGGCGTCGGCAATGCTCAGCAGCACCTTGCCCGTGGCAGGATCCTCGACGTCGAACGTCTTCCCGGAAGCGGCCGGCCGCCACTCACCATTGATGAGCAGGCCGGTGGGAACAGAGGCCAGCAGCTCGCTCTCGCGCTCGGCGGTAACAGCTGGCTGTGCAGTGACAGTCACGATGACTCCCTCGTCAGTAGGGTTGTTTCCAGCCGCGCACCGGCGGCCGGAGCGGCCTGCCTTT
>DATCVX010000096.1:0-4291 GCA_036566705.1 Arthrobacter sp.
GGTTCGCCCACCACCACTTCGATGTCCAGGCCCGAGCGCTGCTGCAGTGCCCGCCGGGTCATGGTCACCACCTCCACGGTGAGGCCGGGGTGGTCGCGCCGCAGCCGGGCCACGGCCGGGGCCGCAATGTAGGCGCTGAAACCGTCAGTCGCCGTCATGCGCACGACGCCGGCAATGGGGTCGGGTGCTTTGCCCGCCGGTCCCAGCGCACTCACCGCAGCCTCCACCTGTTCGGCCACCCGGACGGCCTCCGTGCCGAGCTCCGTCAGTTCCCAGCCACCGGCCGCCCTGGCCAGGACCCGGCCGCCGAGTGCCTTCTCAAGGGAGGCTATCCGGCGTGAGACGGTGGTGTGGTTGAGGCCCAGGGCCTGTGCCGCCGTCGTAAATTTTGCGGACCGGGAGACGGCGAGCAGGACCAGCAGGTCGTCTGGATTGGCGTTCATATCTGCAATTGTGCACATGGTTGGTGCTGGATTGGCCATTGAACGTGCATGTTTGTGCAGCAATACTCAGTGGAGCCATTAGTGCTGGAGATCACAGCACGTGTCAGAGTGGACACTAAGGAGAAACACCATGAGCGTAGGACAACGCTCGGCAGACAATGCCGCCGGATCCGCATCCAAAGGATCCGGACTGAAGAAGATTGTGGCCGCCTCAATGGTGGGCACGGTAGTGGAATGGTACGAGTTCTTCCTCTACGCCACCGCCGCAACCCTGGTGTTCGGGAAGTACTTCTTCCCCGCCACCGGAAACGAGTTGGACGGCATCATCCAGGCCTTCCTCACCTATGCCGTGGGCTTTGTGGCCCGCCCGCTCGGTGGAATCGTGTTTGGCCAGATCGGCGACAAGCTGGGCCGCAAGCCCACCCTGCAGCTGACCATCGTGATCGTGGGCGTCGCGACCTTCCTGATGGGCTGCCTCCCCGGCTTCGCCGACATCGGCTACCTGGCGCCGGCCCTCCTTGTTGCCCTGCGCTTTATCCAGGGCTTCGCGCTCGGCGGCGAATGGGGCGGCGCGGTGCTGCTGGTTGCCGAACACAGCCCCAACGCCTCGCGCGGTTTCTGGTCCAGCTGGCCGCAGGCCGCCGTCCCGGTGGGCAACCTCCTGGCCACGCTGGTGCTGTTCATCATGTCCACTGCCCTCAGCCCCGAAGCGTTCCTCGGCTGGGGCTGGCGCGTGGCCTTCTGGCTCTCCGCCGTGATCGTGTTTGTTGGCTACTACATCCGTACCCACGTCACCGAAGCCCCCATCTTCCTCGAGGCCAAGGCCCTGGTGGAGAAGGAACAGGCCGTCAGCTACGGCGTCTTCGAGGTTGTCCGCAAGTACCCCAAGGGCATCCTGCAGGCAATGGGTCTCCGGTTCGCGGAGAACATCATGTACTACCTCGTGGTCAGCTTCGCCATTGTCTACCTCAAGAGCGTGCACAAGTACGACACGTCCTCGCTCCTGCTGGCACTGCTGATCGCCCACGTCATCCACTTCCTGGTCATTCCGCAGGTGGGCCGGCTCGTGGACAAGCTGGGACGCAAGCCCGTCTACCTCATCGGCGCCATCGCCGGCGCGGCGTGGCCGTTCTTCGCCTTCCCCATGTTCGACACCCGCAATGCGGTGGTGATCGTTCTGGCCGTCACCATCGGACTCTGCCTGCACGCGTTTATGTACGCCGGCCAGCCTGCCATCATGGCCGAGCTGTTCCCCACCCGGATGCGCTACTCGGGCGTTTCGCTGGGCTCGCAGGTTACGTCCATCTTCGCCGGTTCGCTGGCGCCGCTCCTGGCCACACAGTGGCTCAAGGACACCGGCTCCTGGCTGCCCACCGCCATCTACCTCGTGGTGGCCTGCGCCATCACCACGGTGGCCGTGCTGAGCCTCAAGGAAACCAAAGGCATCGCCCTGGAGGACGTGGACAAGGCCGACGCCGCCCGCGAAGGACTCCTGCCGGCCGGCTCACGCTGAGCTGCTTGAGCCGCTGAGGACCGGGCACGAAGGCTGACTGGCAGACGATGGGAAGTGCAATGGAAAACAGTTTGAACGGCCGCAAGGCCTTGGTGACCGGCGGAGCCAGCGGGATCGGCGCCGCATGCGTCAGGGAGCTTGCCGCCCGAGGGGCAAAGGTGGTGGTTGCCGACGTCGACTCCGCCGGCGCCGCCGCGCTTGCCGACGAAGTGGGCGGCACCTCCTGGGCCGTTGACCTGCTGGACGTGGACACGCTCGCCACCATGAGCCTGGACTGCGACATCCTGGTGAACAACGCCGGGATCCAGCGCATCAGCCCCATCGAGGACTTTGATCCTGCCGAGTTCCGCCGGATCATCGCACTCATGCTGGAGGCCCCGTTCCTGCTGATCCGGGCCGCCCTGCCGCATATGTACGCCAATGGCTTCGGCCGCATCATCAACCTGTCCTCCGTGCACGGACTCCGTGCCTCCCCGTTCAAAAGCGCGTACGTTTCCGCCAAGCACGGCCTGGAAGGGCTGAGCAAGGTGACGGCACTTGAAGGCGGGGAGCGCGGTGTCACGTCCAACTGCGTCAACCCGGGCTACGTCCGGACGGCGCTGGTGGAGAAGCAGATCGCCGACCAGGCCCAGGTGCACGGCATCCCGGAGTCGGAGGTCCTGGCCAAGGTGATGCTCACCGAGTCCGCCGTGAAGCGCCTGGTGGAGCCCGGGGAAGTGGCGTCACTGGTGGCCTGGCTGGCATCGGATCATGCCGGCATGGTCACCGGGGCCAGTTACACCATGGACGGCGGCTGGTCGGCCCGGTAGGAAGCTGACCCCTTGGTATCCCGCCACCTGGGACGGCTAGTCCTGGCGCCTCAGGTGGCGGTGGTCGTAGAAGAAGACTCCCGCTGCAGTGCTGAGTTCCACAGACGAACCGCGGCGCGACATGACGATCCCCTCGTGCCGGCCGTTGTACGGATCCTCTCCCACCACGGCATCCCCCACGCGGTAGGGGCACCTCGGGCCGAAGGTGACCAGGACCCGGTCCCGGGCGTTGACGATGAGGGAGGAAAGTCTGACTGGCTGGCCCATGCTGGCCAGGTCGGGGACATGTGCTTTCACCGAACCACTCCTTGAAAGCGGCGTGGAGCCGCCCACTGCGGTGCGGTTGCCGGAACGCTCCCAGCAGAGGATGGTCCTCCTATTCCTGGCGGGCACCTTACGGATACGTTAGGCGCTATTCACACCAGCCACACCAGTAACAGGTACTCGTTTTGGCGGATGCCCACTACTTAGGGCCTTGCCGCTGTATGCCGGCATCTGCGTCAGCGCTGGCCGTCGAGAATGTCGTCGGCGTTGTCGTAGGCCCACGTGACCAAAGGAACCAGCAGTGCCGTGAGTTCATAGCCGCGGTCCGTCAGGCTGTAGTCCACATGTGGCGGAATCACCGGCTGGGCCTTCCGCAGCACCAGGCCGTCACGTTCCAGCGTCTTCAAGGTCTGTGCGAGCATCTTCTCGCTGATGCCTTCGGCCCGCCGCCGCAGTTCGCTCCAGCGATGCTCACCTTCCGAAAGTGCGACAAGGATGAGCACTCCCCATTTGCTGGTGATGTGGTCCAGGACCGTCCGGCTGGGGCACCCGGCCTGGAATACGCCGTCGGTGTAGTCCGCGGGCAGTTGGGCCAACTGCGGGGCGCGCAGTGTTTTCGCTTCCATGGCCATATCTTACCAAGAGGTCAGTACCTTACTTTTAAGTGCGTACTCTCTTTCAGGAAGTAATCGGCCGGCCTGCTGGTTGTGGATGGTGACCCCTTACAAACGGTGAAAGGAAACACCCATGAGCATCGTCATTACCGGAGCAACCGGACAGCTTGGCCGACACGTCGTCGAGGCACTCCTGCAGCGCAACGTTCCGGCAGCGCAGATCGTGGCCACCGGCCGTTCCATCGAAAAGCTGGCCGATTTCGGCGCCCGCGGCGTGCAGGTCAGGCCGATGGACTACTCGGACCCCGCATCAGTGGCGAAGGCACTGCAGGGCGCCAGTAAAGTCCTGCTCATCTCCGGGAGCGAGGTTGGCCAGCGGGTTGACCAGCACCGCACGGTGATTGAGGCTGCCAAGGCCGAAGGCGTGGAGCTGGTCGCGTACACCAGCATCGCCAACGCTGACACTACTGCCATGAAACTGGCCGCCGAACACCAGGCAACCGAGGCCATCCTGAAGGACTCCGGCGTCCCGTTCGCCCTCCTCCGCAACGGCTGGTATCTCGAAAACTACACGGACCAGCTGCCGGGCACGCTCGCCCAGGGCGCACTGGCTGGAAGTGCCGGCGAAGGAAAGGTCAGCGCTGCGTC
>DATCVX010000097.1:0-5595 GCA_036566705.1 Arthrobacter sp.
GACGCAGCTCGAGCCGCTCGCAGCGTCCCGTGCTGCCCGGGTGGCCACGGAGTGGCAGCGGGAGCAGCTGCGGGCTGGCATGCAGGCTGTTGAGTCCTTCGATACCCATGCAGCCTCCGTCGTGGAGACCCTGCGGCTCGATGCGCGCGTGCACCGGGGCATCTACGCGGCTGCAGCCAACCCGCACCTCGAAGATGTCCTGATCCGCTACGACAACCTCGCCACCCGCATCTGGTGCATGGTGCTTGATCGCCTTCCCGACCTCTCACGCCATGTGCATGAGCACCTGGACCTGCTCGGCGCAGTAATTGACGGCGATGAGGCGCGGGCCGGTGACCTGGCGAGGAGCCACGTCAGTGGCTTTGAGGATGCCGTCCGCAAGGCGCTCTTCACCTGATCTGAGCCCCAACTTCTCCCTCTGCTACCAAAAGCGCGGCCCCTCCGGCCGCGCTTTTGTCGCCTCCGGAGCCGCCTGAAAAATCTGTTGACACCCATCGACCGGGATAGCATACTTGAGTCACGAAACTAATATATCAACAGGATATTAGATAGCTGAGGAGAAAAGATGGTCGACGTTCTGACCCGTACGCTCGCAGAGACCGATCCTGCGATCCACGCAGCCGTTCAGCAGGAGCTCCTGCGCCAGCAGGGCACGCTGGAGATGATCGCCTCCGAAAACTTTGCGCCGACTGCCGTCATGGAGGCGCAGGGATCTGTCCTGACAAACAAGTACGCCGAAGGCTACCCGGGCAAGCGGTACTACGGCGGCTGCGAACACGTTGACGTGGTCGAGCAACTGGCCATCGACCGTCTCAAGTCATTGTTCGGCTCCGAATTCGCCAACGTACAGCCCCACTCCGGCGCCCAGGCCAACGCAGCGGCGATGTTCGCCCTGATCCAGCCCGGCGACACCATCCTGGGGCTTAACCTGGCACACGGCGGGCACCTGACGCACGGGATGCGAATCAACTTCTCCGGCAAGCTCTACAAAGTGGTCCCGTACGGAGTCAGCGAAGACACCATGCTGATTGACATGGCTGAAGTCGAGCGCCTGGCGGTTGAGAACAAACCGAAGCTGATCGTCGCCGGCTGGTCCGCCTACTCCCGCCAGCTGGACTTCGCCGAATTCCGCCGTATCGCGGACCTGGTAGGCGCCTACCTGATGGTGGACATGGCCCATTTCGCAGGCCTGGTGGCCGCAGGGCTTCACCCCAACCCCGTGCCTCACGCCCATATCGTCACGAGCACCACCCACAAGACCCTCGGCGGCCCGCGCGGTGGCGTGATCATGACCAACGACGCCGACATCGCCAAGAAGGTCAACTCCGCAGTGTTCCCCGGACAGCAGGGTGGCCCGCTGGAGCACGTCATCGCCGCGAAGGCTGTGGCGTTCAAGCTCGCTGCTGAGCCGGCGTTCCGAGACCGCCAGGAACGCACCCTGGAAGGCGCCCGCATCATCGCGGAGCGCATACTGTCTGCCGACGTCGCAGAGGCAGGCGTGACCGTCGTCAGCGGCGGCACCGATGTGCACCTGGTCCTGGTGGATCTGCGCAATTCGGAACTGGACGGCCAGCAGGGCGAAGACCGCCTGCACCGGATCGGCATCACCGTCAACCGCAACGCCGTGCCCTTCGATCCGCGTCCGCCGATGGTCTCTTCCGGTCTTCGCATCGGCACGCCGGCACTGGCCACGCGTGGCTTCGGGAAGGCAGAATTCACCGAGGTAGCGGACATTATCGCCGCAGCACTCAAGCGCGATTTCAGCGACGAGACCGTGGCGGAACTTCGGCAGCGGGTTGAAAACCTGGCCGGAAAGTTCCCGCTCTACCCCAACCTCTCCTCTGACATGAACGAGGTGGCATGATGGCCGATCAGCTTCCGGAGCACCCTGAATTCCTCTGGCACAACCCGGACCCGAAGCCGTCCTATGACGCAGTCATCGTTGGCGGCGGCGGGCATGGCCTGGCCACCGCCTACTTCCTGGCCAAGAACCACGGCATGACCAACATCGCCGTCCTCGAAAAGGGCTGGCTTGCCGGCGGCAACATGGCCCGGAACACCACCATCATCCGGTCCAACTACCTCTGGGACGAGAGCGCGGCCATCTACGAGCACGCCCTCAAGCTCTGGGAAGTCCTGCCGGAGGAGCTCGAATACGACTTCCTCTTCAGCCAGCGCGGCGTAATGAACCTCGCCCACACCCTGGGTGATGTCCGCGAAAGCATGCGGCGTGTGGGTGCGAACAAACTCAACGGAGTGGACGCTGAGTGGCTGGACCCGCAGCAGGTCAAGGAACTCTGCCCCATCCTGAACATCAACGACAACATCCGCTACCCCGTCATGGGCGCCACGTACCAGCCGCGGGCAGGTATCGCCAAGCACGACCACGTGGCCTGGGCCTTCGCCCGCAAGTGCGACGAACTGGGCGTGGACATCATCCAGAACTGCGAAGTCACCGGCTTCGTCAAGGACGGCAACCGTGTCACCGGCGTCAAGACCAACCGCGGCACCATCAACACCGAAAAGGTGGGCCTGTGCGCCGCCGGGCACAGCTCGGTCCTGGCCGAAATGGCCGGCTTCCGGCTCCCCATCCAGTCCCACCCGCTCCAGGCGTTGGTGTCCGAACTGCACGAACCGGTCCACCCCACCGTGGTGATGTCCAACCACGTGCACGTTTACGTCTCCCAGGCCCACAAGGGCGAGCTTGTCATGGGCGCCGGCGTTGACTCCTACAACGGTTACGGCCAGCGCGGCTCCTTCCACGTGATCGAGCACCAGATGGCGGCCGCCGTCGAACTCTTCCCGATCTTTGCCCGTGCGCACGTACTCAGGACCTGGGGCGGCATCGTTGATACGACCCTGGACGCCTCCCCGATCGTGGGCACCACTCCGGTGGAGAACATGTTCGTGAACTGTGGCTGGGGCACCGGCGGCTTCAAGGGCACGCCGGCCGCGGGACTCACCTTTGCGCACACCATCGCCACGGGAACGCCGCACGAACTGAACAAGCCGTTTGCGCTGGAGCGGTTCGAAACCGGCGCCCTGATCGACGAACACGGCGCAGCCGCCGTGGCCCACTAGAAGAGAGTCCGGACATGCTCCTCATTTCATGCCCCAACTGCGGCTCCCGCGACGAGACCGAGTTCCACTACGGCGGCCAGGCCCACGTGGCCTATCCGGAAAACCCGAACGAACTGAACGACCGCGAATGGGCCGAGTTCCTGTTCTACCGGGACAACACCAAGGGCGCCTTCGCCGAACGCTGGCTCCACAGCACCGGCTGCCGCCAGTGGTTCAACATGCTGCGCGACACGGTCACCTACGAGATCCAGGCGATTTACCCCATGGGCGCGCCCCGCCCGGACAAAGCCGCCCCGGCACCCGAGTCCGGCACTGCCAGCACCGCTCCGGACAGCACCACCACCGGGACCGCGGCTCCCAGCATCGCTGCAACCAGCATGGCCACCAGCACAGCCCCCGCCAGCACCACCGCCCCGGAAGGAGCAACCAAGTGACTTCCCAGAACGCCCGCCTCGCCGCCGGCGGACGCATCGACCGCACCATCTCCTGGCGTTTCACCGTGGACGGCGAGGAATTCACAGGTCACCCCGGTGACACGCTGGCCTCCGCCCTGCTCGCCAACGGCCGGATTGCCGTCGGCAACTCGCTCTACGAGGACCGGCCCCGCGGAATCCTGTCCGCCGGTGTGGAGGAATCCAACGCGCTGGTCAAGATCGCGCCGCGCTTCCCCGGCCACGTGGCGGAGTCCATGCTTCCGGCCACCACCGTCACCCTGGTGGACGGGCTGAAGGCGGAACTGCTCAACGGCCTGGGCCGCCTGGATCCCGAGGAAGACCGCGCCGAGTACGACAAGAAGTATGTCCACACCGACGTCCTGGTGGTCGGCGGCGGCCCCGCCGGCCTGGCCGCGGCCCGCGAGGCCGTCCGCACCGGCGCACGCGTGATGCTGCTGGACGACCAGCCCGAGCTGGGTGGATCACTGCTCTCCGGACCCGCCGCGCCTGAACTCGCCGAGACCATCGAAGGCAAACCGGCCCTGGAATGGGTGGCTGACGTCGAAGCCGAGCTCGTCTCCGGCGCGGAATCCACCGTCCTGAACCGCACCACGGCCTTCGGCGCCTACGACGCGAACTATGTGATCGCCGTCCAGAACCGCACCGACCACCTGTCCAGCCCGGCCGCCTCCGGCGTCTCGCGCCAGCGTATTTGGCACATCCGTGCCAAGCAGGTGGTGCTGGCCCCCGGAGCCCACGAGCGCCCGCTGGTCTTCGAAAACAACGACCGCCCCGGCATCATGCTCGCCTCGGCCGTCCGCAGCTACATTAACCGCTACGCGGTGGCCGCCGGACAGCGTGTTGTCATCAGCACCACCAACGACAGCGCCTACGCCCTGGCCGCTGACCTGCGCGCCGCGGGCGTCAAGGTCGCCGCCGTCATCGATGCCCGTCCCAGGCTCACCGAGGTTGCTGCTGCCGCCGTCGAGGCCGGCACGCGCGTACTGATCGGCAGCGCTGTAGCCAACACAGCCGCTGCAACGGACTCCGCAGACGGCCGGCTGAACGGCGTCACCGTCCGCAGCATGAACGACGACGGCGAACTCACCTCCGGCGTCGAAGAGATCGCCTGCGACCTGCTGGCCGTCTCCGGCGGCTGGAGCCCGCTGGTGCACCTCCACTCCCAGCGGCAGGGCAAGCTGCGCTGGGACGATGACCTGGCGGCCTTCGTGCCGAGCACCGTGGTCCCCAACCAGCAGAATGCCGGCTCTGGCCGCGGCAGCTTCGACCTTGCCGACTGCCTCGCCGAAGGCATCTCCGCCGGAGCCGCGGCAGCCATTGCGGCTGGCTTCAGCTCGGAAACCAAGCCGTCCGTCATCGGCGAGCCGAAGGCGTCCGCCCCCACCCGCCAGCTGTGGCTGGTACCCGGGCAGGCCGGCACGCCGGATGACTGGCACCACCATTTCGTGGACTTCCAGCGGGACCAGTCAGTGGCTGACGTGCTGCGCTCCACCGGAGCAGGGATGCGGTCCGTGGAGCACATCAAGCGCTACACCTCGATCAGCACCGCCAACGACCAGGGTAAGACCTCCGGCGTCAACGCGATCGGCGTCATCGCCGCCGCGCTCCGTACCGCCGGCGAAGCATCGCGCGGCATCGGCGACATCGGCACCACCACGTACCGGGCACCGTTCACGCCGGTAGCGTTCGCGGCACTCGCCGGACGCCAGCGCGGCGAACTGTTCGATCCCGCCCGCGTCACATCCATCCACCCGTGGCACGTCGCCAAGGGCGCCCTGTTCGAGGATGTCGGACAGTGGAAGCGTCCCTGGTACTACCCGCAGGGCAGCGAGGACATGGACGAGGCCGTGCTGCGTGAATGCGCCGCCGTCCGCGAATCCGTGGGCTTTATGGACGCCACCACGCTCGGCAAGATCGAAATCCGGGGCAAGGACGCCGGTGAGTTCCTGAACCGGATCTACACCAACGCGTTCAAGAAGCTCGCGCCGGGTTCGGCCCGCTACGGCGTGATGTGCATGGCGGACGGCATGATCTTCGACGACGGCGTGACCCTGCGCCT